>NZ_JBSGYQ010000027.1:0-90837 GCF_053610585.1 Streptomyces sp. NPDC054887
GGATCGCGGCGGTCGCCGGGACACCGGGGCGGCCGGACTCAGCCGGTGGCCTTCTCGATGCGCTCCTCGGTGGCCTTCCAGGCCGCGTCGGGGCTCTTGTTCTGCGACTCGATGAGCGTCAGCCCCTGCGAGAAGATGTCCTTGATCGTGCCGTCCTTGCGGCCGAGGACCTGCTTGTCGGGGATCTCCTGGGCGGCTTCGCCGAAGATCCGGCCGATGGGGGCGTCGTTGAAGTACGCGGACTTGGCGTCCACGACGGCGGGGGCCTTCAGCGCCTCCTGCGAGGACGGGAAGTTGCCGATCTTCTTGAAGACGTGCTCCTGCTGCTCGGGTGCGGTCAGCCAGGCGACCAGCTTCTTCGCCTCCTCCTTCACCGGGCTCTTGTCGATGACGCCGAGGAAGGAGCCGCCCCAGTTCGCGCCCTTGGGCGCCTTGGCGACGTCCCACTTGCCCTTGTTCGCCGGACCGGCCTTCTCACTGATGTGGCCGAGCATCCAGGCCGGGCAGACCGCCGTCGCGAAGGTGCCGTTGGCCAGGCCGGGGTCCCAGCCGGGCTGGAACTGCCGCAGCTTCGCCGTCAGGCCCGTGCGGCCGGCCTCCGAGGCGAGCTTCCAGGCTTCGGTGACCGCGGGGTTGTCCTTGTAGATCAGCTCGCCGGACTCGTTGTAGAACTGCTCCGAGTTGCCGTAGATCATGGCGTTGAACAGCCCGCTGGCGCTGTCCATGAACGCGACCTTGTCCTTCTTGTTGCCCTTCTTGAAGTCCTTGCCCGCTGCGACGTACTTCGACCAGTCCCCCTCCCACAGCTTCGCGACCTCCTCGCGGTCGGTCGGCAGACCCGCCTGCTCGAACAGGTCCTTGCGGTAGCAGACGGCCATGGGCCCGATGTCGGTGCCGAAGCCGATGACCTTGTCGTCCTTGGCCGTGACCTGGCTGAGCTTCCACGGCAGGAAGTGGTCGGCGCCCTTGACATCGGACAGGTCGGCGAACCGCGCGGCCTGGGTGTCGGCCAGCTCCTTGGCGCGCCCGATCTCTATGCCCTGGATGTCCTTGAGCCCGCTGCCCGCGGCGAGGTGCGTCTGGAGTGCGGTGTAGTACGTCTGCTCGTCACCCGCGACCTCGGCCTCGATGAGGACGTTCGGGTTCTCCTTCATGTACTGGTCGAGGAGGCCGGTCTCCTTGTATCCCATGACGCCGAACAGGCCCATGGTGATGGTGGTCTTGCCGTCCTTGACGCCACCGCCGGTCCCTCCCCCGCCGTCTCCGCCGCCGCTGCATCCGACGACCAGGCCGAGTGCGGCCACGGTCGAAACGGTAGCCACAACCTTTGTACGCAACAGCTTGTGAGCCCTGCTCATGTAGCCCTCCCAGTGGCGGCGCCGACGCACCGGAGTACATGCCGGTCAGTCCGCTCTGTGGCCTCGAATGGTGAAGTGGGTACGTTCCCACTGGCGAGGTGGGAACGTACCCACCAAGTTCCCGAAGACTGGCCGCCGCGCGTACCCTCTGTCAAGAACTTGAATCGACTTCGTTGCGGACAGATGTCCGGCGAAGATCCGCCGACGCCCGCGTCGGCCGGTCGCCTTCTGGCACAATGCGCTGGTGAACGGCGCCCGGACGTCGTTCTACGAGGAGGAAGCCATGGGGGGAAGGCAGCGTCCGACCATCAAAACCGTGGCCGCGCGAGCCGGAGTGGGGCGGACGACCGTTTCACGTGTCATCAACGGTTCGACGCTCGTCAGCGACGAGGCCCGCGCCGCCGTCCTGGCCGCGATCGCCGAACTCAACTACGTACCGAACTCCGTCGCCCGCGGCCTCGTCACCAGCCGGACCAACTCCGTCGCGCTGGTGATCCCCGAGTCCGAGAGCCGGCTGGGCTCCGAGCCGTACTTCTCGGCCGTCATCCGCGGCGTCAGCACCGCGCTGGCCGACACACGGACCCAGCTCCAGCTGGTGCTCGTACGGGACAAGGGCGAGCAGGACGAGCTGACCGACTCGGTGGCCGAGCGGCGGGTGGACGGCGTCCTGCTGGTCTCGGTGCACGAACGCGATCCGCTGCCCGGCCTGCTGGAGGACATGGGCCTGCCGACCGTGCTCGCCGGCCGCCGCTCCCCCGCCGAACACCTCAGCCACGTCCACTCCGACAACCTCGGCGGCGCGGCGGCGGCCGTCCGCCACCTCGTCACCCGCGGCCGCACGGCGATCGCCACGATCACCGGTCCGCTGGACATGGACGTGGGCCGCACCCGGCTCCAGGGCTGGCGCGACGCGCTGGAGGAGGCGGGCCGTGCCGCCGACGAACGGCTGGTCGTCGCGGGTGACTTCACCGAGACGGGAGGCGAGCACGCCATGCGTTCGCTTCTTGAAACCGCCCCGGAACTGGACGCCGTCTTCGTGGCGTCCGACGTCATGGCCGCCGGCGCGCTGACGGAGCTGCGCCGGCAGGGACGGCGTGTGCCGGACGACGTGGCCGTGGTCGGATTCGACGACTCGTTCTTCGCCCGGCACACCGACCCGCCGCTGACGAGCGTGCGCCAGCCGATCGAGGAGATCGGCGCCACGATCGCCAAGGTGCTGCTGCGCGAGATCGCCGACCCCCAGGCGCCGCGGCAGCACATCGTCCTCCCGACCTCGCTCGTGGTGCGCGGCTCCTCCTGACGCCTGCCGGCGACCCCGGCCGACGCCCTTCGCCGGCACCCCTTGCCGAGTCGGCCGACCCTTCCGACCTGCCGGTTTCCCGATCCGATGTGTGAGAAGCGCCTGACGAGGAAGGCGACCGGGACAGCCGACGAAGGAGAGTCAGTGAGCGATCGCAAGAACATATTCGTGCTGGGCCTGGACGAGTCCAACCTGCCGACCCTGCGCGCGGTGCCGGGCGTGGAGGACTACGCGTTCCACCCGCTGCTCACCATCGAGGAGCTCCAGCACGGCGAGGTGTCCGTGGCCGAGCTGTTCGAGAAGGCGCAGAAGGTGCTGGACGATTTCGACGGCGGCATCGACGCGATCGTCGGTTACTGGGACTTTCCCGTGAGCACGCTCGTGCCGATGCTCAGCGAGCGCTACGGCACCCGCAGCACCGGCCTGGAGTCGGTCGTCAAGTGCGAGCACAAGTACTGGAGCCGGCTCGAACAGCAGAAGGTCGTCGACGAGCATCCGCGCTTCGGGCGGGTGGACCTGGAGGCGGCCGACCCGCGGCCGCCCGAGGGCATGAGCTTCCCCATGTGGCTGAAGCCGGCCCTGTCGTACTCGTCGGAGCTGGCCTTCGGCGTCAAGGACGAGCAGGAGTTCCGCGAGGCGGTCGAGGCGATCCGCAAGGGCGTCGCCCGGGTGGGCCGCCCCTTCGAGTACATCCTCGACCGGCTCGACCTGCCGGAGGAGATGGCCGGGGTCGGCGGCCAGGTCTGCCTGGCCGAGGAGGCACTCTCCGGCATCCAGGTCGCGGTGGAGGGGTACGTCCACGAGGGCGAGGTCACCGTGTACGGCGCCCTCGACTCGATCAACTACCCGGACTCCTCCAGCTTCCTGCGCCACCAGTACCCCTCCGCGCTGCCGGAGCCGGTGATCCGCCGGCTGCACGACGTGTCGGAACGTGTGATGCGGCAGATCGGCATGGAGGCGGCGACGTTCAGCATCGAGTACTTCTACGACCCGCACACCGACGCGATCAACCTGCTGGAGATCAACCCGCGGCACTCGCAGTCGCACGCCGAGTTGTTCGAGTACGTCGACGGCGTCCCGAACCACCACTGCATGATCAGCCTCGCCCTCGGCAAGGACCCGGCGCTTCCGCACCGCGCGGGCCCGTACGAGGTGGCCGCCAAGTGGTACTACCGCTGGTTCGCCGACGGCGCCGCGCGCCGGGTGCCCACGCCCGAGGACATCGCCCGCATCGAGCGGGAGATCCCGGGCGTGCGGATCGACGTGGTGCCCGAGGAGGGGCAGCGGCTGTCCGAGACGCCGCAGCAGGACAGCTACAGCTACGAACTGGCCCACATCTTCACGGGCGGGAACAGCGAGAAGGAGCTGCGGGAGAAGTACGACCGCTGTGTGGCGGCGCTCGGCCTGGCCTTCGACGAGACGACTCCGGGCGGTCGCGACCAGAAGAACGTCTGAGGACACGAGGGAAGGAGCGGCCCAGCCGTATGCGTTTCGTGAGCAATCTGCCGCACGCGACGAAGGAAGAGGAACACGTCGTCGTCCCCATGTCCGACGGCACCCGCCTGTCCGCGCGGATCTGGCGCCCCGTCTCCTCGGACGAGGAGCCCGTGCCGGCGGTGCTGGAGGCCATCCCGTACCGCAAGCGCGACCTGACCGCGGTGCGCGACTCGATCCACCATCCCTACATCGCCGGTCACGGCTACGCCTGCGTCCGCGTGGACCTGCGGGGCACGGGCGACTCCGAGGGCGTCCTGGCCGACGAGTACCTGGAGCGTGAGCAGGCCGACGCCGAGGAGGTCCTCGCCTGGCTGGCCGAGCAGCCGTGGTGCGACGGCAGCACCGGCATGATGGGCATCTCCTGGGGCGCGTTCGCCGCCCTCCAGACGGCGGCCCGGCGGCCGCCGAGTCTGCGCGCCGTCGTCATCGCGTCCTTCACGGACGACCGGTACGCCGACGACATGCACTACATGGGCGGTGCGATGCTGTCGGACAACCTCGCGGAGGCGGGGACGATGTTCGCGTACGCGACCTGCCCCCCTGACCCGGCGGTGGTCGGTGACCGCTGGCGCGACATGTGGCACGAGCGGATGGAGAACACCCGTCCGTGGGTTCTCCAGTGGCTGCGCCACCAGCGTCGCGACGACTACTGGCGGCAGGCATCGGTCTGCGAGGACTACACGGCCGTGCGCTGTCCGGTGCTGGCGTCCAGCGGGTGGGCCGACGGCTACTCCAACGCCGTGACGCGGCTGCTGGGGAACCTGGACGTGCCGCGCAAGGGACTGATCGGCCCCTGGTCGCACAAGTTCCCGCACCTGGGCGAGCCGGGGCCGGCCATCGGCTACCTCCAGGAAGTCGTCCGGTGGTGGGACCACTGGCTGAAGGGCGCCGACAACGGCGTCATGGACGGGCCGATGCTCCAGACCTGGATGCAGGAGAGCGTGCCGCCCTCGACGTCGTACGAGGAGCGGCCCGGCCGCTGGGTCGGCGAGCCGCAGTGGCCCTCGCCGCACATCCGGCCCGTCGCGCATCCGCTGCTGCGGCACCGCATCGCCGTACCGCCGGAGGACGGGGAGCCCGCCGCGGGCGGCGCGGGTGAGCCGATGACCGTGCAGTCGCCGTTGTCCGTCGGTCAGTTCGCCGGCAAGTGGGCGTCGTACAACGCCCCGCCGGACCTGCCGTACGACCAGCGCGAGGAGGACGGCGGATCCCTGGTCTTCGACAGCGCGGAGCTGAGCGAGCCGGTCGAGATCCTGGGGTCCCCGACGGTCGAACTCGACCTGTCCGTCAGCGAACCGGTGGCGACGGTCGCCGCCCGCCTCTCCGACGTGGCGCCGGACGGCCGGGCCACCCGGGTCACGTACGGCGTGCTGAACCTGACGCACCGGGACGGGACGGGCGAGCCCGAGCCGCTGGAGCCGGGCCGGCGCTACCGCGCCACCGTGCAGCTCAACGGCGTGGCCCAGGTCTTCCCGCCGGGCCACCGCATCCGGCTCTCGCTGTCCACGTCGTACTGGCCGCTGGCCTGGCCGCCGCCCCGGCCCGTCCTGCTGAGCGTCCACGAGGGGTCGAGCACCCTGACGCTGCCGGTGCGCCCGGTCGAGGAGCCGGACGAGCTGCCGCAGCGGCCCTTCGGCGAGCCGGAGGGCGCCCCGCCGATCACCACCACCCGGCTGTCGCCTCCCGAGCAGCGCTGGGAGGTCAGGCGCGACCTGATCGGGTACGAGTCCGCGCTGGAGATCGTGAAGGACCGGGGCACCGTGCGCATCGACGACATCGGCCTCGACGTCGGCTGCCGCGCGTACGAGCGCTACACGGCCACCGCCGACGACTTCACGTCGGTCGGCGGCGAGGCGGCCTGGACCATGCGGTTCCGGCGGGACGACTGGGACGTGCGGGTGGAGACCCGTACGGAACTGCGGTGCAGCGAGAGCGAGTTCTTCGTCGACGCGACGCTCGACGGGTACGAGGGCGACCGCCGGGTGTTCTCCCGCACCTGGAACGAGACCCTGCCGCGGGACCTGCTCTGACCGGACCCCTCGGGGTGACGGGCTCCGATGCGGCGGCGCGCAGCGTAGTGGATCCACTACGCTGCGTTTCGTCGTGTTGGACGCAGTATCCCGAGGGGACCTTGAGTGAACCGGATCCGCACCGTACTCGCCGCGCTCGGCATCACCGCCGCGACGGCGCTCGCGCCCGCCGCGAGCGCCGCTCCGCAGCCGCCGCCCCCCGAGGAGCGGCGGACCGCCGGGGCGTCCCGTCCGGAGCCGTGCACCGGCTCCTTCCAGGACGACGCGCGGCTCGGGCCCCAGTGGCTGCCCTCGGCTCACGAGGAGCCGGTGGGACCGCTGCTGCGGGGCTACCAGCGCACAGGGGGGTTGTCGCCGTCGGCCTTCCTCAAGGAGTACTGGCAGGGGCCCGCCGACACGGGCGGCTGGAAGTACCCGCCCAACGACGGGTTCGCCGAGGTGAACGGCGAGGTCGACAAGGCGCCCACGGAACTGCGGGACGGTCAGCGGCTGGACCGCTTCGGTTCCGAGTACGGGTCCTACCTCGCGCCCGCCGGTGATCCCTACGCCCGGCGCGCGCTGCCGCCGCAGAATCTCAACACCCGTGAGCCGTCCGTGCCGTGCGACTACCGCGTCTACGAGGTCACCAAGCCCTTCCAGGTGTGGCAGGGCAGCATCGCGCCGTGGTTCGGGCAGCCGGGCGGGGGGCAGCAGATCAAGCTCGACCCGGCGTTCCTGGATCCGGGCCAGGGGCAGCGGCTGAACGTGAAGTGGCTGCTGGAGCACGACTACCTGGAACCGGCCGGCGCATAGGCCGCCCCCATGGACCGCCACGAACTGCGGGCCGCGCTCGGCGCGGCGGGAGTGCCCGACGGCTGCTTCCGCATCGAGGGCGTCCACGAACCGGTGCCCACGCCCCCCGACTTCCTGTGGCTGAGGAAGAGCCGGGAGGCGGATGGGGCGTGGGAGACCGGTGTGTACGAACGCGGCGTCTACGAGACCCTGTCCCGGCACGCGAGCGAGGCCGGCGCCTGCACGCATCTGCTGCGCCTGCTGACCTGAGCCACCCGCCGGCGGACGGCGTCCGGCCCCCTCACTCCCACTCCACCGTGAGGGTCGCCGACGCCCCGGACTTCACGAACACGTACGCCGTGGCGGTGGGCGCGGCGGCCAGCCGCAGACGCACCTGCGTGGTCCCGGTGGTGTTCACCGCCGTGAAGTCGGTCGACGTACGGGTTCCGGAGGTGAAGCGGCCGATCTCCGCCGCGTCGGACGCCGAGGCGGCGGCGCTCCAGTCGTCGGCGCCCGTCGCGCAGCCGGCGCCGAAGCAGCCCGACCTGACGTCCAGCACCATACGGTTCCCGGCCGCCCAGGGGTCGCCGCTGCCCGTGGCGTACGTGACGCTGACGTAGGCGCGCTTCACGGTGGCCCCGTCGGGGACGGACGAGGTGTCGAAGGAGAGCAGGGCGCGGTTGTGCTGCCCGTCCGCGCCCCTGCCGACCGCCACGCCGTAGGTGGACTCCAGCGTGCCGACGGCCGCTCCGGCGCCGGTCGCCGCGGCCTTCACGTATCCGTCGTCCGCCGCCCGGCTGGGCAGGACCACGGTGTGCGCGCCGCCGCCGGGGGGTGGTGTGCCGCCGGCGCCGAGGCCCCAGAACAGCCCGATGCGGTACGCGGCGCACACGTTGACGTCGAGGACGTACGCCCCGGCGGTGCCGCACTGCTCCGCGCCGGTGCCGGGGTCGACCGGCTGGCCGTGGCCCATGCCGGTGATCGCGTACGTCTCGACGACCGCACGCCCGGCGCCGTCGCGGTACACGGCGTGCGGGTGGCCCGCGACGGTGTCGGTGGTGTCGGCCGCCGTGTCGACGCCGTGGACGTCGGTCCACTGCTCCACGGTCTCCCGGAGGTTGGCGGGGACCACGGTGGTGTCGCTCGTTCCGTGCCAGACCGAGAGGGTCGGCCACGGCCCGGCGTAACCCGGGTGGGCGGCGCGGACCTTGGCGCCCCACGCCGACGGCGAGAGGTCGGTGCCGGGACTCATGCAGGTGTAGGCGGCCGCGACGGAGGTCGCGCAGGCGTACGGGAGGCCGGCGACCGGCGCTCCGGAGGCGAAGACGTCGGGGTACGCGGCGAGCATGACGCTGGTCATGGCCGCGCCCGCGGAGAGCCCGGTGGCGTGGACGCGGGCGGGGTCGCTGCCGAGGTCCGCCTTCATCCGGTCCGTCATCTGCTTGACCGACAGGGCCTCGCCGGAGCCGCGCCCGATGTCGGCCGCCTCGAACCAGTTGAAGCAGGAGTTGAGGTTGTTGGACGACTGCTGCTGCGGCAGCAGGAGCGCGAAGCCCCAGCGGTCGGCCATGGCCGTCCAGCCGGTCTCCGCGTCGTACGCCGCCGCCGACTGCGTGCAGCCGTGCATCGCCACGACCAGGGGCCGCCCGGCCGGCAGCCCGTCCGGGACGTAGCGGAACATCCGCAGCGCGCCCGGGTTCGTGCCGAAGCCGGTGACCTCGGTGAGCGAGGCGGCCCGCGCGGGGGGCGCGAAGGCGGTCCAGCCCGTGCCGAGGAGGGCGGCGAGCAGTGCGAGGAGCACGGCGACGGCCGGGAGCCCCTTCTGCGCACCGGCCCGCGTACCGGCTCTCGTGCGCGCCTTCGTACGGGCTTCCTCACGGGCTGCGCTTGTATACATGGCGGCTCCTTCAGCGGGTCTCCCCGTCCGTGCGGGAATCGGAGCGTAGGGCCGCTCTGGCGGGGCGCAGGACGGGGCGGCGCCACCGTCACGAGCGGCGGGGGGTGTGGTCCGCACACGTTGCCGTCTACCGCGCCACGGCCGCCGGAACCGATGGTTTCCAGTCGAAGCGGCGTAGGTGACGAGTGAACCATTTTCGAGAAAGCGCAGCTCACAGCTTTGTTTCGCGTTATACCACTGCGGCGTGTCCACATGATGGACACCCGCCGAGGTGACATGCACACCACCTCCGAGCTGCCCGAACGACCATTCGGTCAGGTCACTCGCCCCGCTTGCGGCCGGATTGCACTGATCGGTGTGCGCTCACTGTCCGCGTCGGCAACACTCCTCACCGCAACACCTCCGCAACTCATCCGCAATCGAAGGAGTTTCATTCATGCGTCGCATCCGGAACACGCTCGGCGCCGTCGGCGCGGCCACGGTCCTCGCCCTCACGGGCGCTGCCACCGCCACCCCGGCTCACGCGGAGCCGGCCGGGACGACCAGCCTCTACGCCCCGTCCGCGCTGGTCCTCAGCACGGGCACGGGCGAGGAAGCGGGCGCGGCGACCGTCACGCGAGCCGTGACGCTCAGCTGCGCGCCCACCCCCGGCGGCACCCACCCGTCGCCCGAGGCCGCCTGCGCGGAACTGCGGAACGCGGGCGGTGAGTTCTCCGGCCTGGTCGACACGTCGCCGCGGCGGATCTGCACCCGCGAATGGGACCCGGTCGTGATCACCGCCCAGGGCGTGTGGCAGGGCAAGCCCGTCTCATGGTCGACGACGTTCGGCAACACGTGCCTGATGGAGGCCGGCCTGGCCGAGGGGGCGCTCTTCGCCTTCTGACCGTACGGCCCGTACGGAGGCCGCCCCGGCCGGGGAAGCGACCCCGGCCGGGGCGGCACGGGTGCGGGCCGGGACTTCCGGGGACTCCGCCGACGGCGGGCGGTCAGCCGCGCCGGGTGGACCGCACCCGGTTGCCGCAGCCGACTGAGCACCACGCCTGGTCCCTGCGCCGGGCCAGGAAGAACATGCCGCAACTCGGGGCGTGGCATCGCCGCACCCGTCCGCGGTCCGGGCCGGCGGCCAGCACGAGCGCCTCACGGGCGACGACCGCGGCGGCGCCCCCGCCGTGCTCCCGCTGTTCGAGTCGGCCGTCCCCGGTCAGCCGCAGCACGACGGGGGCCGACGAGGCCAGTTCGTTCAGGCCGTCCCGCACACCGCCGGGCAGCGGTTCCTGTCCGGCGGTCGCGTCGAGCGCGTCGCGGACCAGCCCGCGCAACGGCCCGAGTTCTTCGAGGGGCAGTCCGGCGAGCGCGCGGTCCGCGGCCCGTTCCCGCCAGCGCCGGGTGAGCTCCGGGTCCGCGAAGAAGTCCACATCACCACGGCGGGGGCCCGCGCCGACGACGACCGTGTTGGCCAGATCGAGGACACCCGAACCCTCACCGATCCACGGCATTTCCTGGAGGTCACGGATGGTCATGCGGCCAATCTACCGGATTCGGCGGAGCGAACCCGTGATAACGTGACCTCACGGATTCAGGCAGTCAATTGCGTGAGTCACAGGCTCGTCGTCACGGAGGACGTCGTGAGCACAACCATCGAGTACGTGAGATTCGAGACCACCGATCCCGCCGCCCTCACCGCCCAGCGGGAGCGGCTCGTCGCCCTGCTCAGGGAGCGGTACGGTGACGGCTTCCAAGGGGCGCACCTGGCCCGCTTCGACGACGGCACCCTGCTCGACTTCATCGTCTGGTCGTCCGCCGAGGTCGCCGAGCGCGCCGCGAGGGAGATGCCGTCCGATCCCCGCGCGGCGGGCTTCTTCGGCCTCATCGGCAGCGTGCACGAGATGCGGCACGCCCAGGTGCTCCACAGCGCGTAACGCCGGCCCACCACTCGGGAGACCCACGCCGTGCCCTCGGCAGACGAACTGCTCAACGCCCAGACGCTCACCCGCCTCGCCCGGTGCCTGACACGGGCCGACGCCGGGGTCACGGCCGCGGCGCTCCGGGGGTGCGGCGCCGGCCTGGACGGCCTGCGCTTCACCGAGCGGGTGGCCCTCGTCAGGGACGCCGTCCTCGCCGACCTGCCGGCGGACTTCCCCGCCTTCGCCCGGGTGCTGCGGTCGGCGCTGCGGGACGACGGCTTCACCGGCTGGATGATCTTCCCGGTGACGGAGGCCGTCGCCGTCCGGGGCCTCGGCGACTTCGAGCCGGCCCTCGCGCTCCTGGCGGAACTGACCCCCCGCCTGACCGCCGAGACGGCGGTCCGTCCCTTCCTCGCCACCGACCAGGAGCGCGCCCTGCGCTTCATGCGGCGGTGGACCACCCACCCCGATCCGCACGTCCGCCGGCTGGCGAGCGAAGGAACCCGGCCGCGCCTGCCCTGGGCGCCCCGGCTGCCCGCGCTGATCAGCGATCCGGCCCCCGCGCTGCCCCTGCTCGACGCGCTGTACCGGGACGACTCCCCCTACGTGCGCCGCTCGGTGGCCAACCACCTCAACGACATCAGCCGCGACCACCCCGCCACCGCCGTGGGCGTCGCGGCGCGCTGGCTGGACGCGCCCGCGCCGACGACCTTCCGGGTGGTACGGCACGGCCTGCGGACCCTGGTCAAGGCGGGCGACCCCGAGGCGCTCACCCTGCTCGGGCACTCCCCCGCGCTCCCGGTGACCGTCGAGGGTCCGCACCTGCACAAGGCGGAGATCCGCGTGGGCGACGACCTCGTCTTCGACTGCGCCGTCACCAACGACGACGACCGTCCGGCCCACGTCGTCATCGACTACGTCGTCCACCACGTGAAGGCCGACGGCCGCCTTACCCCCAAGGTCTTCAAGCTCACCACCCGGTCCCTGGCACCCGGCGAGACGTGGCGCGCCACGCGCCGGCACTCCTTCCGGCCCCTCACCACCCGCCGCTACCACCCGGGCACCCACCTCGTGCGGATCCAGGTCAACGGCCGCCCCCACGACGAGGTTCCGTTCCTGCTGCACGGCTGATCACGAGGGTCCCAGCCGCTTTGTCCTGGGTGCGGAAGAAGTTGGGAATGCGGACGCCAAAGGGGTTACGCGGCGGGACGAAGGCCGCTAACTTCCTTGCAACGCACCGGACATGAACATGTGTCCGGCGCGCTTTCCGGCGCGACGGCGCGCGCCTGGCTCCCCCCGGCGGGACTCACTTCCCGGTCCGCCGGGCTCCCCCACCTCCTCTGGGAGACTTCTGTGCGCAAAAGACCGTTCAGACCCCGCCACCTCCCCTCTCTCCTGCTCTCCGCGCTGCTCACCGCCGGCTTCCTGGCCCCCGCGGGATCCGCCTCCGCCGCCTCCTGGGACCCGGACCGCCGGGCGGTGAAGGCCGCGGCCGCCGAGGAGTTCCAGCAGGTCACCCTCGCCAAGGGCGTCGCGGAGACCGGTGAGCCCATGACGATGGCGGTACTCCCCGACCGCTCCGTCCTGCACACCTCGCGCGACGGCACCCTGCGGCTCACGGACGCGGCCGGCACGACCAAGGTCGCCGGCAAGCTCGACGTCTACAGCCACGACGAGGAGGGCCTGCAGGGCGTCGGCGTGGACCCCGGCTTCGCCTCCAACCGCCTGGTCTACCTCTACTACGCGCCCAAGCTGAGCACGCCCGGCGGTGACGCCCCCGGCGACGGCGCCGCCGCGGACTTCGCCCCCTTCGACGGGGTGAACCGCCTCTCGCGCTTCTCGCTCGCCGCCGACGGCACCCTGAACCTCGCCAGCGAGAAGAAGATCCTGGACGTCCCGGCGTCGCGCGGGATCTGCTGCCACGTGGGCGGTGACATGGACTTCGACGCGCAGGGCAACCTGTACCTGACCACCGGCGACGACTCGAACCCCTTCGCCTCCGACGGCTACACGCCGATCGACGAACGCGCCTCCCGCAATCCCGCGTACGACGCCCAGCGTTCCGCGGGCAACACCAACGACCTGCGCGGCAAGGTGCTGCGCATCAAGGTCAACGCGGACGGCACGTACTCCACCCCCGCGGGCAACCTCTTCGCGCCCGGTACGGCGAAGACCCGTCCCGAGATCTACGCCATGGGCTTTCGCAACCCGTTCCGCATGAGCGTCGACAAAGCCACCGGCATCGTCTACCTCGGTGACTACGGGCCCGACGCGGGCACGGCGAGCGCGGCGCGCGGGCCGGCCGGGCAGGTCGAGTTCAACCGTGTCACGAAGGCGGGCAACTACGGCTGGCCGTACTGCACCGGCAAGAACGACGCGTACACCGACTACAACTTCGCCACCGCCACCTCCGGCGCGAAGTTCGACTGCGCCGCCCCGAAGAACACCTCGCCGCGCAACACCGGTCTCACCGACCTGCCGCCGGCCCAGCCCGCGTGGATCCCGTACGACGGCGGCTCGGTGCCCGAGTTCGGCAGCGGATCGGAGTCCCCCATGGGAGGACCCGTCTACCGGTACGACGCCTCCTCCACGTCGGCCGTGAAGTTCCCGCAGAGCTACGACGGCAACTTCTTCGCCGGCGAGTTCGGCCGCAAGTGGATCAAGCGGATCGCACAGGGCACCGACGGCACGGTCCAGTCCATCAACGCCTTCCCCTGGAGCGGCACCCAGGTGATGGACATGGCCTTCGGACCCGACGGCGCACTGTACGTCCTGGACTACGGCACCGGTTACTTCAACGGCGACGCCAACTCCGCGCTGTACCGCATCGAGCACGTCACCGACGGCCGCTCCCCCGTGGCGCAGGCCAAGGCCGACCGCACCTCGGGGAAGGCGCCGCTGACGGTGGCCTTCTCGTCCGCCGGGAGCACCGACCCGGACGGGGACCCGCTGACGTACGCCTGGAAGTTCGGCGACGGTGCCACCTCGACCGCGGCGAACCCCTCCCACACCTACACGGCCAACGGCCAGTACACGGCCGAACTCACCGTCTCCGACGGCACGGGCCGCAGCGCCACCGCGTCGGTGCGGATCACCGTGGGCAACACCGCGCCCACCGTGAAGCTGGAACTGCCCGTGGACGGGCGCATCATCGACCCCGGCGCGGCCGTCCCGTACAAGGTGACCGTGACCGACCCGGAGGACGCCACCGTCGACTGCTCCAAGGTGAAGATCACGTTCATCGTCGGGCACGACAGCCACGGCCACCCGCAGACCTCGGCGACCGGCTGTTCGGGAACCGTCCAGACCATCGCGGACGGCGAGCACGACCCGAACGCGAACATCTTCGGCGTCTGGGACGCGGAGTACACCGACAAGGGCGCGAACGGCCAGCCCGCCCTCACCACCCACGCCCAGCACATCAGCCAGCCCAGCCACCGGCAGGGTGAGCACTACGGCGACTCCTCGGGCGTGCAGGTCGTCACGCACACACCGGCCCACGGCGGCAGGACGGTCGGCTACATCGACAACGGCGACTGGATCTCGTTCAAGCCGTACGCCCTCGACAACGCCACCCGGTTCACCGCGAGGATCGCGTCGGCGGGCGCCGGCGGGACGATCGAGGTACGGGCCGGCTCCCCCACCGGCACGCTGCTCGGCACGGCGACCGTGCCGGTGACGGGCGGCTGGGAGACGTATCAGGAGGTCGGCACGGCGCTGACCAACCGCCCTGCGGGCACCACGACGCTGTACCTGGCCTTCAAGGGCGGCGCCGGCTCGCTGTTCGACGTCGACGACTTCCGTTTCACGACCTCGGGCTCCGGCGAGCGCACGGGTCAGGTCAAGGGCGTCAACGCCAAGTGCCTGGACGTCGCGGGCGGGGCGAGCGCCGACGGCACGCAGGCCCAGATCTGGACCTGCGGCACCGGGGGCGGCCAGCAATGGACCGTGCCCGGCGACGGAACACTGCGGGCGCTGGGCAAGTGCCTGGACGTGAGCGGCGGCGGAAGCGCCGACGGGACGAAGATCCAGCTGTGGACGTGCAACGGGACCGCGGCGCAGCAGTGGCAGCCCCAGACCGACACCACCGTCCGCAACCCACAGTCCGGCAAGTGCCTCGACGCCGAGGGCGCCACCTGGAACGACGGCACCCGCGTCCACCTGTGGACCTGTCACACCGGCGCGAACCAGAAGTGGACCCTGCCGTAGCAGGAGAGGAGGCACGACCGACATGCGTATCAACCTCACCCGGGCCGGCTGCCGGCTCGCGGCGGCGCTGCTGCTCTGCGCGGCCGCCGCGCCCGCCGTGGCCGTGGACGACGGCCGCGCGAAGGCCGGAACCACCCGCACAGCTGTACGGGCCGCCGCGGCGGACCCGGCGTACAAGGTCCTGGCGTTCTCCAGGACGGCGGGCTTCCGCCACGACTCCATCGACGAGGGACTGACGGCGCTGCGCGAACTGGGCGGCGCGAACAACTTCACGGTCGACGCCACGGAGAACTCCGCGGCCTTCACCACCGCCAACCTCGCGCAGTACAAGGCCGTCGTCTTCCTCTCCACGACCGGGGACGTGCTGAACAGCACCCAGCAGACGGCGTTCGAGCAGTACATCAAGGGCGGGGGCGGTTACGCCGGCGTCCACGCCGCCGCCGACACGGAGTACGACTGGCCGTTCTACGCGGGCCTCGCCGGGGCGCTGTTCCACTCGCACCCGCACAACCAGACGGCGACGGTCCGGGTGGAGAACCGGGCCCACGACGCGACCGCTCATCTCGGCGCCACCTGGCAGCGTTTCGACGAGTGGTACAACTACCGCACCAACCCCCGTACGACGGCCCGCGTGCTGGCCTCCCTCGACGAGTCCAGCTACACCGGCGGCAACATGTCCGGCGACCACCCGATCTCCTGGTGCAAGGACTACGAGGGCGGCCGGGCCTTCTACACCGGCGGCGGTCACACCGCCGAGTCGTACAGCGAGGCGGCGTTCCGCAGGCACCTGCTGGGCGGCGTCCGGTGGGCGGCGGGCATGACGGAGGCGGACTGCCGCCCCGAGACGGGGTACACACCGCTGTTCGACGGTACGGGCACGGCGGGCTGGAAGCAGGCGGGACCCGGTTCGTTCGCCCTGGCCGACGGCACGCTCACCTCGCAGGGCGGTCTCGGGATGCTGTGGTACTCCGCCAAGGAGTTCACCGGCGACTACTCCGTGAAGCTCGACTGGCGGGCGGAGGGCGACGACAACTCCGGTGTGCTGGTGGGCTTCCCGGCGTCCGACGACCCGTGGTCGGCGGTCGACAACGGGTACGAGATCCAGATCGACGCCACCGACAGCGCCGACCGGACCACGGGATCCGTGTACGGGTTCAAGTCCGCCGACATCGCCGCCCGTGACGCCGCGCTCAACCCGCCCGGCGAGTGGAACACGTACGAGATCCGGGTGACCGGCGAACGACTGGAGGTCTTCCTCAACGGCCGCAGGATCAACGACTTCACCAACGCCGACCCCGCCCGCAGCCTCAGGCAGGGGCACATCGGCATCCAGAACCACGGCGACGGCGACCAGGTGTCGTTCCGCAACGTCCGGGTCAAGACCTCGGGCAGTACGCCGCCGGGCCCGCGCACCGGGCCGGTCAAGGGCGTCAACGGCAAGTGCCTGGACGTCGCCGGCGGGGCGAGCGCCGACGGCACGCAGGCCCAGATCTGGACCTGCAACGGCGCCGACCGGCAGAAGTGGTCCGTGCCGGGCGACGGAACACTGCGGGCGCTGGGCAAGTGCCTGGACGTGAGCGGCGGCGGAAGCGCCGACGGGACGAAGATCCAGCTGTGGACGTGCAACGCGAGCGGCGCACAGCAGTGGCAGCCCCAGGCCGACGGCACCGTCCGCAACCCGCAGTCCGGCAAGTGCCTCGACGCCGAGGGCGCCACCTGGAACGACGGCACCCGCGTCCACCTGTGGAGCTGCCACACCGGCCCCAACCAGAAGTGGACCCTGCCCTGAGCGGTCGTCGCGGCGCCTGGGGCGAACGGTCTCAGGCGCCGCGGCCCATGACGGTGGCCCGGGCGATCAGCAGCGCGACGTCGTCGTGATCGCCCGGGTGCCGCAGCGCGTGCAGCAGCAGATCGCACGTCTCCTCCAGGGAGTCGGGCGGATCGCCGAGGTGGGTGAGGAGGACGTCCAGCCGGTCGTCGATGGCCTGGTCGCGCGTCTCGACCAGGCCGTCGGTGTAGAGGACGAGAAGGTCACCGGGGTTGAGGTCCAGCGCGGTGGTGTGGAAGGTGACCTCCCCGACGCCCAGCGGGGCGCCCGTGGGCAGTTCGAGCAGTTCGGGCGGCCGGCCGGGGCGTACCAGCGCGGGCGCGAGGTGGCCCGCGTTGGAGATGAGGCACCGGGCCCGGTGCGGGTCGTAGACGGCGTAGATGCACGTGGTGATGGTCTGCGCCATGCGGTCGGTGATGCGGTCGAGGTGGTGCAGCACCTCGTCCGGCGCGAGATCGAGTTCGGCGAGCGTACGGGTGGCGGTGCGCAACTGGCCCATCGTCGCGGCGGCGCTGATGCCGCTGCCCATGACGTCGCCGACCACCAGGGCGCTCTTGTCGCCCGTGAGCGGGATGACGTCGAACCAGTCCCCGCCCACCTCGTCGGCGGCCTGCGCGGGCTGGTAGCGACTGGCGATCTCCAGTCCCGGCTGCGCCGGCGGCCGCTCGGGAAGGAGGCTGCGCTGGAGGGTGAGGGCGGTGTTGCGTGCCTGCCGGTACCAGCGCGCGTTGTCGATGCACACGGCGGCCCGCGCGGCGAGTTCCCCCGCGAGGACCTCGTCGTCGTCGCTGAAGGGCTCCTGGTTGCGGGTGCGCTTGAGGTCCAGGGCGCCGAGCACCTGACCGCGCGCGATCAGGGGCACGGCCAGGTAGGAGTGCAGCCCGGCGGTGGCCAGCAGTTCGGCGGCCTCGGGGCTGCGGGCGATCCACGGCAGGTCGTCGGCGCTCACGCGGGGCACGCGCACCGGCCGGCCGGTGTTCACGCACCGCGTCACGAGCCGGTCCGCCTCGTACCGCGCCACCTCGCCGGGCGGATCGGCCGCGCCCACGGCCTCGCTGGGGTACGCGCTGGCCACGGCGAGGGCGCGGAACACCGCGGGCCCCGCCTGCGCCGTCGTGGCCGCCCGGCCGTTGAGCACACTGTCGAGCACGTCCACGGCCGCCACGTCGGCGAGCTCCGGCACCGACACCGCGGCCAGCTCACGGGCGGTCTCGTCGAGGTCGAGCGTGGTGCCGATGCGGATGGAGGCGTCGGCCACGAGCGCGAGACGCTGGCGGGCCTGGGCGGCCTCGATGGTGGCGCGCCGCCGCTCGGTGACGTCCACGACGGAGATGGCCACACCGAGCACCTTCCCGTTGGAGCCCTCCAGCCGGTAGAAGGACACCGACCAGGCCCTCTCCGAGCCGGGGTCGGCGGCGGTGCGCCCCGTCGACTCCCGGTCGACGATCGGTACGCCGCTGCCCAGGACCTCACGCATCGCGGCTTCGATGGACGCGGTGTCCAGGAAGGGCAGTGCCTCGTGGACGTTCCGGCCGACGTGCTCGGCGGCGGACAGGCCGTTGATGCGTTCCAGCGCCGGGTTGACCGTGACGTACCGCAGATCGGTGTCCACGACCGCCAGGCCGATCGGGGACTGGGCGACCAGCCGGGTGGACAGAGCGAGATCCTGCTCGAGCCGCTGGAGCGTGGCCCGGTCGGTGGCGAGGCCCAGGGCGTACAGGTCCTTCCGGTCGTCCTCCAGCCGCATGTTGCGGAACTCCACCAGCCGCGTGCTGCCGTCCCTGTGGCGCATCGGGAAGACGCCCGCCCAGTCCGCCCCGCCGGCCATGACCTTCGCGAACAGGCCGTCCACGAGTTCCAGGTGCTTCTCCTGCACCAGCAGCCGGCCCGCGTACCGGCCGAGCGCCTCCTCGGCGGAGTAACCGAACAGCTCCTCGGCCTGGGGGCTCCACAGCACGATGCGCCCCCGCGCGTCCAGCACCACGGCGGCCACGCTCAGCAGATCCAGCAGACCCCCCGGCGCGGACGGGGCGCCCACCGGCTCCGCGAAGTGGGCAGGCACGGGTTCGGTCGCGCGCATGCCGGGCTCCTTCCGCCCGCCGCCGTTGTCTCCCATCGTCTTCTACCCAGCATGCGCCCTCATCCCCGGCGCCGCCCCGGCGGCTGCCGGGCGCACGAAACCGGAAACCCCCCGCGCGGCGTCATGATGGACGAGGGAGCCGTCGTCGCCGCGGCCCGCGTACGGCGCGGCGCCCCGTGTCGGACCGGAAGGTGACAGCCATGTCCGCAGCCCGTGCGAAGAGATCGGCCGCGGCCTCGCTCGCCGCGCTGACGCTGCTGCTCGCGGCGGCGTGCGGGGCCGGAGGCACGGGTGACGGCGCCTCGCCACCGGACAACCGCGACGGCGGCCGCGCCCGGGTGCTCGCGGTCAAGATCGACAACGTCGGGGCCGCCCGGCCGCCGACGGGCCTGGAGCGGGCGGACCTGGTCTACCTGGAGCAGGTGGAGGCGGGACTCAGCCGCATACTCGCCGTCTACTCGTCCACCGTGCCGCCGGTCGTCGGGCCGGTGCGCAGCGCCCGCGAGACGGACCTGGAACTGCTGCGGCAGTTCGACCGGCCGAAGCTCGCCTACTCGGGTGCGCAGAGCAGGCTCACACCGCTCATCGAGGCCGCGCCGATCGACGCGCTGTCGCCCTCGCAGGCCCCGGGCGCGTACTTCCGCGGCGGGAACCGGCCGGCTCCGCACAACCTGTACCTGCGGCCGGGCGAACTCCCGTACCGCGCGTCCGGCACGCACGCGGGCGAGGACATCGGGCTCCCCCCGGGTCCCGCGCCGGCCGGTGGCTCACCGGCCGCCGAGCGGACGGTCCGCTACCCGGCGGCGAGCTTCACGTTCACGTGGTCGGCGGAGCGCGAGCGGTGGCTGGTGGCGATGGACGGCGCTCCCGCCCGCACGGCGGACGGCGGCCGGCTCGCCGCCGCGTCCGTGGTCCTCCAGGAAGTCACCGTCCGTCCCTCCGACTTCGGCGACCGCTCGGGCAACCGGACGCCGTTCACCGAGACCGTGGGCTCCGGCTCGGCGACCGTCCTGCGCGACGGCAAGGCGTACGAGGCGCGGTGGTCGCGGCAGGACGCCGGCTCCGGGACCGCGTTCACGGCCCCTGACGGCAAGCGCATGACGTTCGCCTCCGGACAGACCTGGATCGCGTACGTCGCACGCTGAGCGGTGCCGCCCGCCCCGACTGCGGCCACCGCGCCGTCACGGCGCCACGACGCGTTCCACCGCGGCCGTGACGAGGGCGTCCCGCTCGTCCTGCGACAACACCCCGGGCAGGGTGAGCTGTTCGACGATGAGCCAGTTGAACGCCAGGTACAGCAGCCGGACGGCGGTCGCGTCGCCGGGCAGGCCCGACTGCTCGTGGTAGGCCACGTTCGCGTCGAGGTCGGCGCGGACCCGCTCGGTCAGCACCGCGCTCAGGCCGGGGCGCCGGGTGGCTTCGAGGCGCAGTTCGAGCAGCGCGAGGTACCCGGTGCGGAAGGAGCTGACGCGTCCGACCAGTTCGCGCATCAGCCCGGCGTAGGTCTCAGGGTCCGCCGCGCTCGCGCGCTGCCGCGCGATCGTCTCCTCGTCGGGCTGGAGCCGTTCGTAGACGCGCGCGCCCGCCTGGGTGAGCAGGGCGTCGCGGTTCGCGAAGTAGTTGGAGGCCGTGCCGGCGGGCACACCGGCCTCGGTGTCCACCGCCCGGAAGGTCAGCCCTCGCGCGCCTTCCCTGGCGAGGACCTCGATCGCGGCGTCGACCAGGGCGGCCCGGCGCTCGTCGTTCCTGCGTACCATCTACCGACCACTCCGTTTGCAGTACTACGGCTGAAGCACCGGAGCAGCGTACTGCACGCGTCGCGGCGGACACGGCGACGAACACGGCGGCCGGCGGGGGCCGCCGGACAAAGGGGGGACCCCGGTGCGTCCGGCACCGGGGTCTTAGGGGTTCAACACCATCTATCGGCGCTTCGCGCCGACTCTTGTATGTCCGCACGTCCGCCGGGAAGGCCGGAGGTGCGAGTGTTTCGGATGCCTGACCGGGGACCACCTTCCAATCCGGGGTCTGCGGTACTCGAGCCAACAGCTCCTGACTCAAGTGCTCCTGATGGCGTCTGCTCCTCCCTTGCTGATCAGTTCCAACGTGCCTTGCTCTCGATGCGGCGATGTCCGCCGCAGGCGCTGGTCGTCTCTGCCGCGCTGTACTGACTCCGTTGGTTACGTCAGAAACTCTAATCACCGTGGACTCGCATGTCTACCACCGTCACGACAGATATCCGCCGACGGCGTCGTCGCGCTACTGGGGTGGGCCCTGCATCGTGATCAGGTCGGTCAGCGCCCGCATGCCGCCCTCGGCCAGCACCCGGCGCTGGAGATCCGCGGAGGTGCCCTGGCGCAGGAGCCGGTGGATGAGGGAACCCACCTCCCGTGCGTCGCCGGACTCCTCCAGCGCGGGTGCGATGTGGTCCATCAACTGAGCGATCACGTCGCCGGCGCTGCGGAGCCTGCCGTCGGGCGCCACCAGTGATCCGCTGATGCCGTCCCGGGCCGCGTACCAGTTCGCGCCGTGCAGCAGCTCCGGCGGGCATTCGGCCAGCGGGACGCCGGCCTTCTCGTCGCTGATGGCGGTCGCGACGAGCGCGCGCACGATGCCCGCGAACATCACCGCCTCGTCGGCCTTCAGCTGGACGTCCATGCACCGCACCTCGACGGTGGGGTACTTGTCGGACAGCCGCGCCTGCCAGTAGATCTGGCCGGCGTCGCTGATGATCCCGGACGTCAGCAGTCCGCGGATGCGCCGCTCGTGGTCGGCCAGACCGTCGAAGTGAGGCGGCGGGCCGCTGACGGGCCACCGGCCGAAGATCAGGGTGCGCCAGCTGGAGAACCCGGTGTCGCGGCCGTCCCAGACCGGTGAGTTCGCCGACATGGCCACCAGGACGGGCAGCCACACCCGGATGCGGTTCAGTACGGCGACGCCCATCTCGGGGTCGGACACGGCCGCGTGCACGTGCATGCCGTTGACCAGCTGCTCCGCGACCAGTTGCGGCGCCTGGGACTGTATGGCGAGGTAGCGCGGGGACCGGGTCACGGGGACCGGCGCCACTTCCCGGAAGGGCGCGGTGGCGCAGGCGGCGAGCCGGCACCCGAACTCCTCCGCCGCCGCGCCGACCGCGTGGCGCAGGCGCAGCAGGTGCCCGCCCACCTCTTCGAGGTCGGTGCACACCGGGGTCGCGACCTCCACCTGCGCCTGGAGCAGCTCGGCCTGCACCTCGCGGCGGTCCACGACCGGTTCCAGGCCGGACGACCCGCGCACCTCGTCGGCCAGCGGCACCGGGAGCCCCGTGTCCGGGTCGAGGAGGAGGTACTCCTCCTCGACTCCCACAGTGATCACGCCGGCTCCGTCCGGTGTCCCGCGCCGTGGCGCGGGGCAGGGGCGAGCCGAACGCCCCGGGCGGTCACGGACGCGAGGGGCGCCGCCCGTCGCACAGGGGCCCAGGTGATCGACGTCGTACGGTGCTGAGCACGCATGACCGCACTTCTTTCTCCTGAGGGCGGCCGGCCGGCCGCCCGATCGGTCCCGGTACTAGGCATTGTGTACCCTGCCGGTCCGCGCGACCAGGCGTCCTTTTCGGCCGCGGCCGGACCGCTCCCGGCCGGTCGCCGACGGGACGCGCCGTACCCGCCTTCCGGCCGCACGGCCCGGCTCTCAGGTGTGGACGACGCTGTTGCGCCCGTCCTGGTCGTCGGCGTGGCCGTCGTTGAACCAGTAGTCGCCGTGCGCGAGATAGCGGAAACCGTAGCGCTGCTCCTTGGGGAGGCTCACGGTGACGGCACGGGTGCCGTCCGCGCGCTCACTGAAGGGGTGCGCTCCGGGCTGCCAGTCGTTGAAGTCGCCGACCACGCTGACCTGCCCGCAGGTCTGGCCCGCCGGGATGACGAAGGTGATGTCCGTGTGCTTCTTGCGTCGGCTGCGCTCCAGCATCGCTGAACCTTTCTCGGGGGAGTGCCCCAGGATCTCCGGCGCGCGGCCCGGCCGGCACGTGTTGTTGCGCCGACGGCGCCGCCCGTCGCCCGTATGGCGCACGGGCGGGCGGGTCAGGGGGCGGCCGCCCCGTGCCGCAGGAGCAGGGACACGGCGAGCGCGGCGACGAGCACGGCCGCCAGGAAGGGCAGCCTCGGGCGCCGGCGGCCGAGCAGCGCGCCGCCGCCCGCCACCACGAGGGCCAGGGCCGGCACGATCATCCCGGCGGCGCCGGCCGGGCCGGGCGGGGCGAACGCGAGCAGCGCGGTCGCCGTCACCAGCGGCGCCGGAAGCAGCAGCCGGGTCCCGGCGGGGCCGAGCCGCTGCGGCCAGCCGCGCACGCCGGTGGCCAGGTCGTCGCCGATGTCGGGGAGCACGTCGGCCAGGTGCGCGCCGACTCCGAGCAGCGCCGAGGAGGCGACGATCCACCAGGGCGGCCAGGGCCCGCCCTCGCGTCCGAGCGAGACGAAGGCGGGCAGCGCCGCGAACCCCACGGCGTAGGGAAGCCAGGACAGCGCGGTCGCCTTGAGCCGGAGGTTGTACGCCCACCCCGCGGCGACCCCGGCCAGGTGGACCGTACCGGCGAGGAGCCCGTACGCGAGGGACAGCGGTACGCACAGGGCGAGGGCCGTGACGGCCGCGGCGCGCACGGCCGTCACACCGACCGTGCCGGCGACGACGGGTTTCGCGCGCCGTCCGACGGCCCGGTCCCGGGCGGCGTCCACGGCGTCGTTGCTCCAGCCGACGGACAGCTGGCCGGTCAGGACCGCGGCGGCGACCAGCAGGCAGCCCGGCACGTCCTGGCCGAGGGCGGCGGCCCACGCGGTCACCAGCGCGCCGACGGCGAGCGCCGGGCCCGGGTGACACGCCCCCAGGAGGCCGGCCACCGCCCGCGTCCGGCGCACGCCGGCAGGGCTCCGCTCGCGGCCGGCGACGGCCTGCACCGCCGGATCCACGCCGGCCTCCACGTCCACGCGCTCATGCTAGGCGGAGCCGGACGAGCGACATGGCGTGTGGCGGCGGCGTGGCGGGGCTAGTCATTGCAGGGTCCCCCGCCCCCGGCCTCGGACCGCAGATGACCCGGATCGCAGCAGTTCACGGTGTACTCGCTCCCCACCGGCACGCCCAACGAGAGATCACGGACATGATCGCCCGGGTGAGCCTGCCCGAGGGGGCCGACCGCCGGGTGCTCGACCGGCTGCACACGAGCGCGCGGGTGAACACGCGCCACACCGCCCTCCCCCTGGGCGCGTACGCCGGTCTGCGCGACTTCGGGGCGGTCAACGACGCGTTCGTCGAGGGGGCGGTGGCGCTGGGCGCCGAGGCCGTCGGCGCGGCGCTGGACACGGCCGGGCTCTCGCCGCGCGACGTCGACCTGCTGATGTTCACGTCGGTGACCGGCATCGCGACGCCGTCGGTGGACGCGCGTCTGGTGGGGCCGCTCGGCCTGCGGCCCGACGTCAAGCGCCTCCCCGTCTTCGGCCTCGGCTGCGTCGCGGGGGCCGCAGGCATCGCGCGGCTGCACGACTTCCTGCTCGGCCGTCCCGACGACGTGGCGGTCCTGCTGTCGGTGGAGCTGTGCACGCTCACGTTCCAGCGGGGTGACGCGTCGCCCGCGAACCTCGTCGCCGGGGCGCTCTTCGGGGACGGCGCGGCGGCAGTGGTCGCCTGCGGCAGCCGCCGGGAAGCGGCCGGGGCCGGACCGACCGTCGTGGACACGCGCAGTCACCTGTATCCGGACAGCGAGCACGTCATGGGGTGGGACATCACCGGCTCCGGGTTCCGCGTCGTACTGGATGCGAGCGTCCCCGACGTCGTCCGCAAGAACCTGGCCGCCGACGTCGACACGTTCCTCGCCTGCCACGGGCTGCGCCGCGAGGACATCACCGCCTGGGTGTGCCACCCCGGCGGCCCGAAGGTGCTGGAGGCGGTCGAGGAAACGCTCGAACTGCCCGCCGGCGCCCTCGACGTCACCTGGCGGTCCCTGGCGGCCGTCGGCAACCTGTCCTCGGCCTCGGTGCTGCACGTCCTGCGCGACACCCTCGCCCAGCGCAGCCCGCCGCCCGGCACCGCCGGGCTGCTGCTCGCCATGGGACCGGGCTTCTGCTCCGAACTCGTCCTGCTGCGCTGGTAGGGAGAGGAGACACATGTTCTGGTACGCCGTGCTCGTCCTGGCGGTCGGCGCGGAGCGCGTCGCCGAACTCGTCGTGGCCCGCCGCAACACCCGGTGGAGCCTCGCCCGGGGCGCGCGGGAAGCCGGCCGCCGGCACTACCCGGCGATGGTCGTCCTGCACACGGGGCTGCTCGCCGGCTGCCTCGCGGAGGTCCACTTCGCCGCGCGGCCGTTCGATCCGGTGCCCGGCTGGACCATGACCGCCGTAGTGGTCGCCGCGCAGGCGCTGCGCTGGTGGTGCATCCGCACGCTGGGGCCCCGGTGGAACACCCGGGTGCTGGTGGTGCCCGGCCTGCCGCTGGAGGCGGGCGGACCGTACCGGTGGACGAGCCACCCCAACTACGTGGCGGTGGTCGCCGAAGGACTCGCCCTGCCGCTCGTCCACGGCGCGTGGCTGACCGCCGCGCTCTTCACCGGTCTCAACGCGGCGCTGCTCACCGTGCGGATCCGCTGCGAGAACCAGGCGCTCGGGCTCGCGCCCCGGCGCGCCGCCGGCAGCGGGGCGGGCGCCGGACTGTGATCGACCTGCTGGTGGCGGGCGGCGGACCGGCGGGGCTGGCCACGGCGATCCACGCGGCCGGGGCCGGCCTGCGGGCGGTCGTGGTGGAGCCGCGCGCCACGCCCGTGGACAAGGCGTGCGGCGAGGGCATCATGCCCGGCGGCGTACTGGCCCTCGACGCCCTGGGCGTACGGGTCGCCGGCCGGGCGCTGCGCGGCATCCGCTACGTCGACGGACGCCACCGCGCGCAGGCGTCCTTCGCCGACGGCACGGGCCTCGGGGTACGCCGTACGGAACTGCACGCGGCGCTGGCCCGGCGGGCGGCCGAACTGGGCGTCGAGACCCTGGCAGGACGGATCACGGAGGTCCGCCAAAGCGCGGACGCGGTGACCGCGGGGGGTCTGCGCGCGCGCTGGCTGGCCGCCGCGGACGGCCTGCACTCGCCGCTGCGCCACGCGCTCGGCCTGGACCTGCCGAGCGGCCGGCCCCGGCGCTACGGCCTGCGACGGCACTACCGGATGGAACCGTGGACGGACTTCGTCGAGGTGCACTGGTCCGGCTGCGGCGAGGCGTACGTGACGCCGGTCGGCGACGGCCTGGTCGGGGTGGCCGTGCTGAGCACCGCGCGCCGCGGCTTCGACGCCCACCTGACGCACTTCCCCCACCTGCGCCGGCTCCTGGACGGGCGGCCCTGCGACGGCTCAGTGCGGGGCGCGGGCCCGCTGCGGCAGGGGGCCCGCCGCCGCGTCGCGGGGCGGGTCCTGCTGGTGGGCGACGCGGCGGGCTACACCGACGCGCTCACCGGCGAGGGCGTCGCGCTCGCCCTGGCGTCGGCCGGGGCGGCGGTGCGGTGCCTGACGGAGGGACGGCCCCAGGCGTACGAGCGGTGCTGGCGGCGGCTGTCCCTGCGGCACCGCCTGCTGACGGAGGGGCTCGTCCGGATGAGTGGCCGCCCGGCCGTCGCCCGTCTGGTCGTACCGGCGGCGGCGAGGCTGCCGTCGCTCTTCACGGCGGCCGTCCGCGCGCTCCAGTGACGCCGCCACCCGGCGCGCCCCCGGATGCGGATCGGGTCCGGTGGGGGTGCCATGGAGGCAGGAGGAGGTGGCAGCGGCCATGGCGCGTCCGGTGTGGAGTGGGGCCCTGACGTTCGGACTGGTGTCCCTGCCCGTGCAGATGTTCACGGCGACGGACAGCCACACGGTCCACTTCCACCAGTTGCAGCGCGGTACGTCGGACCGGGTGCGCAACAAGCGGGTGAACGAGCGCACGGGCGACGAGGTTCCGCTCGACGAGATCGTCAAGGGGTACGACGCCGGGGACGAGTACGTGCTCGTCGAGCCGGGCGAGCTGGAGGAGATCGCGCCGGGCCGCTCGCAGGCGGTGGAGATCACCGGGTTCGTGGATCTCGAACAGGTCGAGCCGATCTTCTTCGACAAGACGTACTACCTGGGCCCGAAGGGCAAGGAGTACGCCAAGATCTACGCCCTGCTGGAGAAGGCGCTGGCCGAGGCGGGCAAGGCGGGGATCGCCACCTTCGTGATGCGCAACCGTCAGTACCTGGTCGCCGTCAAGGCCGAGGGCGGCCTCCTGACGCTGCACACCCTGCACTGGGCCGACGAGATCCGTGACCCGCACAAGGAGATCGGTGCGCTGCCCGAGGACGCCGAGGTCACCGATCGTGAGCTGAGGATGGCCGAACAGCTCATCGAGACGCTCTCCATGGACTGGCAGCCCGAGGAGTTCCACGACACCTTCCAGGAGCAGGTGACGGCGCTGATCGAGGCCAAGCGCGCCGGTGAGACGGTCGAGAAGGCGGAGCCGCCCGCCAGGGGCACGAACGTCGTCGACCTGATGGAGGCGCTGCGCGCCAGCGTCGACCAGGCGAAGGGCTCCAAGAAGGGCGGCCGGGAGAAGGCCACCGCGTCCGGCACGCCCGTCGCCCGGATCAAGGACGCCGCCGACAAGCGCCGGACCGGCCGGACGGCGAAGCCGGAAGGACAGCGGGCGCGGAAGGAGAAGGCGGCGGGCGGGCCGGCGAAGGACGAGCCGCTCGACTCCCTCACCAAGGCGGAGCTCTACCGGCGCGCCACCGAAGCCGGCGTATCCGGGCGCTCCGCCATGACCCGCGAAGAGCTGATCAAGGCCCTCGGCGGCAAGCGCGGCCGGCGCAAGGCGCACGCGTCCTAGCCGGGTCGGCCGCCCCACCTGCGCGGAAGCTTCGAGATCGCCGGGCATTAAGCCCGCGGTGCAGGGCAGAGGGAAAGAAGCCGCACCGCGGGCTGCCCCGTCCGGTCGTGACGCCAGCCGTGGCGCGGTGCTTTCGGACAGGATCTACAGCTTGCGCCCGGGCCGTCGCGGCCGGCCGCGCCGCGGAGAGGCAGTCGTCGTGCGTAGTGTCGGAGTGGAAGAGGAGCTCCTCCTGGTGGATGCGCGGACCGGTGAGCCGCAGGCGTTGTCCACTGCGGTGCTGGCCTCCGTCTCCCGGGAGGGCGGCGGTGAGGCCGAGGTCTTCGAGGAGGAGCTGCACCGGCAGATGCTGGAGTTCGGCACCCGGCCGCAGACCGGCATGGGGGACCTGGCGGAGGAGATCGTCCGCTGGCGGGCGGAGGCCGCGCGCCACGCGGAGGGCTTCGGCGCGGCCGTGGTGGCCCTAGCGACCTCTCCCCTTCCGGTCAGCCCGTCCATCGGCAGCGGTGAGCGCTACCAGTGGCTGGAGGAGGAGTTCGGGCTCACCACGCAGGAGCAGCTGACGTGCGGCTGCCACGTCCATGTGTCGGTGGAGTCCGACGAGGAGGGCGTCGCCGTCCTGGACCGGATCCGCCCGTGGCTGTCCGTCCTGCTCGCGATGAGCGGCAATTCCCCCTTCTGGCAGGGCAAGGACAGCCGGTACAGCAGCTACCGCAGCCGGGTCTGGGGCCGGTGGCCGTCGGCGGGTCCCGTGGAGATCTTCGGCAGCGCCGACCGGTACCACGAACAGGTCGCCGCCATGGTGGGCACGGGCGCGCTGCGCGATCAGGGCATGATCTACTTCGACGCCCGGCTCTCCCACCACTACCCCACCGTCGAGATCCGGGTCTCCGACGTCTGTCTGGACCCCTCCACCACGGTGCTCATCGCCACCCTGGTCCGCGGCCTGGTCGAGACGGCGGCCCGCCAGTGGCGGGCCGGTGAGCCGCCCGCGCGGCACGGCGTCGGGCTGCTGCGGCTGGCCGCGTGGCGGGCCGCCCGGTCGGGTCTCGAGGGAGAACTGATCCACCCGGTCACGATGCTTCCGGCACCGGCCGAAACGGTGATACGGGCCCTGTTCGACCACGTCCGGGACGCCCTGGAGGACAGCGGTGACGTGGTGCCCGCCCAGGACGGGCTGGCGGCCCTGCTCAAGGGCGGGAACGGGGCGCGCGTCCAGCGGGAACTGCTGGGCCGGTCCGGCGGTCTGCGCGACGTGGTGACCGAGTGCGTGCGCAGGACCCGCGGGTAACCCGCGGGTCCACAGAATGCGCGGGGCGCGGGGCCCGGTCGGTCACGGGTGGTCGGCGCGCTGGTCCGGCGGGGTTCCGCCGCCCTCGCCCCCGCCCTTGTTCCCCTTGTCCGTCCCGTGGGCGTGCTTGCTGCCGCCCGTCCCCGGCTGGCCGGCCTTCAGCTCGGCGCTGTCCTGCGGGGTCGCGCCGCCCTTGTCGCTGCGCCGCTGTTCGGGCTGTTGCGGATTCGACATGTCGATCCCTGCCTCCTGATCGCGGGGTACCTGCGTGCCTACGCACAGCGGGTTCCCACGCACATCAGGAGCAACACATCCGCACCGGGGCGAATGTGGGAGCGCCGGCCGACGGGTGACGTCGGCCGGCGCGCTCACGGCTCCGCGTTCGCCGAGCGGGGTGGCTCAGAGGACGCCGGACTCGTCGATGGTGACCTTGGCCTTCGGCTTGCCGCTCTGCGAGCCGAAGCCCTCGATCTTCTTGACGAGCTCCATGCTCGCGTCGTCGGCGACCTCGCCGAAGACGACGTGCTTGCCGTCCAGCCACGGCGTCACGACGGTGGTGACGAAGAACTGGGAGCCGTTGGTGCCGGGGCCGGCGTTGGCCATGGACAGCAGGCCCGGCTTGTCGTGCTTGAGCTGGAAGTTCTCGTCCGCGAACTTCTCACCGTAGATGCTCTTGCCGCCGGTGCCGTCGCCGCGGGTGAAGTCGCCGCCCTGGAGCATGAAGGCCGGGATGATGCGGTGGAAGGAGGAGCCGGCGTAGCCGAAGCCCTTCTCGCCCGTGGCCAGGGCGCGGAAGTTCTCCGCCGTCTTGGGGACCACGTCGTCGAACAGGTTGAACGTGATCCGCCCGGCGGGCTCGTCGTTGATCTTGATGTCGAAGTAAGCCTTGATCGTCATGGCCCTATCCTGACATCCCGGGCGACGTCTCGTGCATCCGGCATCCCGTGGGGGCGTTTTGCGGCGTCTTCGGCGAGGCCGTTGGCATATGCCGCGAGCACCACCGTATCGAGTGTTGCCAAAGCCCTTACGGGCCTTTCCCGGCTGTGCCACAGTCGTACTGGTCCATCCTTCAGACCTGGTTTGGCCGCGCCTGTATCGGAGTACGACATGCCGTCCCATCTGTTCGCGGACCGTCCTGCGCCCCAGCCGCCCGAGCGGGGCTCCCTCGACGCGCTGATCTCGCAGACACGCCGGCTGCGCGGGGACGTGGACGCGGTGCGCCGGGACGCGGCCGTGGCGGAGGACGAGGATCCGCAGGGGCGCTGGCAGCGGGCCCTGTGCGACCTGGCGGTCCATCAACTGGACGACCTCGGCGTGCAGTTGGGCCAGCTGAAGGCGGGTCTGCCGGACCGGGCGGCGGAAGCGCCCGCCGAGCGGCCGCCGGCCGCGAGCGGCACGGCGTTACTCGCCAGGGTCGGCAGCGCCGAGTGGAACCTGCTGACCGACGAGGCGAGCTGGTCCGACGAGCTGTTCGAAATCTTCGGCCGTGCCCCGGAGAGCGGGCCGCTGACCCTCGACGAGCTGCCGTCCATGCTCCTCGCGGAGGACCAGGCGTTCCTGGCCTCGATGGTCACCGACTGCCTGGTGGACGGGAAGCCGATCGACGGCGAGTTCCGCATCCGCCGCACGGGCGACGGCGCCGTACGGACGCTGCACATGATGGGTGAGCCGGTGCTCGACGCCGACGGCTGCACCGCCTCCATGTGGGCGGTGCTGCGGGACGTGAGCGAGCTGCGCCGCAGCGAGCAGGTGGTGCACGAGACCCAGGACACGCTCCGGCGCCAGCAGCACATCGCCCGTACCGAACACCGGATCGCGGTCGAGCTCCAGCAGTCGGTCCTGCCGTCGTGGCGGGGCCCCCTGCGGCTCCCGCACGGCGGCCCCGCCGCGCTCGACCTCGCCGCCCACTACCTTCCCTCGGCGTCGAGCGCGCTGATCGGCGGCGACTGGTACGACGCCCTGGAGCTGCCCGACGGCCAGACCATGCTGACCGTCGGTGACCTGACCGGGCACGGGGTGGCCGCCACCTCGGGAATGGCGATGCTGCTCGGCGCGCTGCGCGGAATGGCCATGGCGGGTATCGCGCCCGGCGCCCTGATGGGCCACCTCAACCAGCTCCTGGAGGCTTCGGCGCAGCCCGCGCTCGGCAGCGCGATGTGCTGCCGCTACGACCCGGTCACCCGGCTGCTGACCTGGGCACAGGCGGGTCACCCCGCCCCGCTGCTGTTCCGGGACGGGACGGGGCGCTCGCTGACGCCGCCCGAGGGTGTCCTGCTCGGGGCGACGTCCGGGGCGGCGTACGAGCAGGCCGAAGTGCAGTTGCGCGCCGGTGACCTGCTGGTCCTGCACACCGACGGCATCGCACGCCGCACGCCCACCGACGACGCCGGCCCGTCCAGGCTGCTGGATCTCGCAGCGCGCTTCGCCGGGGCCCGCAGCGCGCAGGAGTGCGTACGGCTGGCCGTCGAGGAGTTCGGTGGTGCGGAGCGTGAGAACGACGCGTGCGTGCTGATCGCCCGGATCGCCGCATAGAGGTCGCGTAACAGGAAGTCGCGCAGGGATCGAGGAGTGCAAGGCGCGGACGACGGCTCTCGTCGCCGTGGAGTGGTCGTGGCCGTTGTCGGTGGCCGGCGTTCCGGAGCGGAACCGCCGGTCTAGATGCTGGTGCTCCTGTTCGTCTTCTTCGTCGGCAGCGCGAGCTGGATCTCCTCGCGCAGGTCCTCGATCTTCGGGTAGCCGGCGTACTCACCGGTGAGCCGGTACATCTGGCGCAGCCGGTCCCACGTGCGGTGCGAGGAGGTCTCCCCCATCGACACCAGCGCGAGGCGTGCGTACCGGTCCGCCTGTTCCGGGTCGTCCGCGATGAAGCACGCGGAGGCGAGCGAGAGATAGTCGAAGATCTTCGACCGCTGCCGGCCGCCGGCCCGCAGGTCGAGCGCCTGCTTGGCGTGGCGCTGTGCCGTGATCGCCGCCGCCGGGTCGTGCTCGGCGAGCGTACGGAAGGCCAGGGCCTGCATCCCGTGCATGTCCGCCTCGTCGAACATCTGCATCCAGCTCGGCGGCGGGACGTCTCCCTTGTCGGACACGAACAGTTCCTCCGCCTCCCCCAGCGTGCGCCGCATCGCCTGGCCGCGCCCCATCGCGGCCTGCGCCCAGGCCTCGATGGTGTGCAGCATGGCGCGGGTGCGCGGCAGCATCTGGTCGCCGGAGCCGGACTTGGCGAGCTTCATCAGGTCGAGGGCGTCGTCGGGCTTTCCGAGGTGCACCATCTGGCGGGCGGCCCGGGAGAGGGCCTCCCCCGCGCGGGGGCGGTCGCCGCCCTCGCGGGCCGCGTGGGCGGCGATGATGAAGTACTTCTGGGCGGTGGGTTCGAGGCCGACGTCGTGGGACATCCAGCCGGCGAGGACCGCCAGGTTGGCGGCGACGCCCCACAGCCTGCGCTGGAGGTGGTCGGGGTGGTGGTAGGCGAGCATGCCGCCCACCTCGTTGAGCTGGCCCACCACCGCCTTGCGCTGGAGACCGCCGCCGCGGGCGGCGTCCCAGGCGCGGAACACTTCGACGGACCGCTCCAGCTCTTCGATCTCCTGCGACCCGATGGGGGCGGCCTCGTAGCGGTCGTACCCGGCGGGGTCGGCGTGCAGGGGGTCGTCGATGCGTGGAGCGGTCGTCGGAGCGGGGTCGGCGTGGAGCCAGTCGTGCATGGCGTTGCTGAGTGCGGAGCCTGCGGCGAGCGCGGCGCCCGCGCCCACCAAGCCGCGTCGGTTGAGCATGAGGTCCATTCCCGTGAATTCGGTGAGGACCGCCGCCGTCCGTTCGGGCGCCCACGGGAGACCGTCGGGATTCTCTGTGTTCCTGACGTCCCGCCGTTTCCCCGTGCGCCCGTGCCGGTCGAACCCGAGGTCCTCGATGGTCACGACACGGCCGAGTCGCTCGGTGAACAGAGCTGCCAGCACCTTGGGCACGGGATCGCGCGGGGCTTCCCCCGTGTCGATCCAGCGTCGTACGCGCGAGGTGTCGGTGGCCAGTTGCGGATGGCCCATGGCCGCCGCATGCCGGTTCACCAGTCTCGCGAGTTCGCCCTTGGACCAGCCGGCGAGGCCGAACAGGTCTGCCAGGCGGGTGTTGGGTTCTCCGGTCACTTCAAGCCCCCAGGTTCTCGGCTGATTTCGACAGTAACCCCGTGTCAGATGCGCCAGGGATATTCGCCAGGGTTCGCCAGGGTTCGCCAGGGTTCGCCAGATGGTGTGCCACCCGCGGGCGGGTGTCAGGTAAGAAAGCGCCACCCCGTTCCGGCAACCGGCCGGCATTCCCCAGGGTGCTGACCGGTTGCCGGGGCGGGCGGCGCACGTAACTCGTCGGCGCGCGAAGGGATCTGTCCCATGTACACAGCATCGTCCTCCGTGTCCGCCCCGCCTCGGCCGTACCGTCCAGTGGCGACGGGCAGCGGACCGTACCTCGATCCCCACCACGCCGGCGGAGCGTCACTCGGCGCGGGACGGGCCCGGCGCGCGGCGGCAGGGCTGGGTTCCCCACCGCTCAGCGGGAGACTCGACTTGTCCGGTCCCCAGGGCGCGCAGCTGAGGAAGGCCATCGCCTCGGTGCACCGGATCTGCCCGGAGTTCAATCCGGTGCAGGTCCTGCGCCGCAGCGGACGTTCCGTCCTGCTCGTCGGCACCACGGGCCGCGCCACCGCGGTCGCCAAGTGTTTACTGGATCACTCCCCCGCCTGGGCGGAGAGGTTCCGGCACGAAATAGCTGCTTACCGCGCGTTCGTCCGGCACCGCCCGCCTGTGCGGGTGCCCCGGCTGATCGCCGCGGATCCCGACAACTGCACGCTGGTGATCGAGCGGATGCCCGGCCGGGTCGCCGCGCTCACCCGGCATCCCGCCGAGGCGCCGCCCCGCGCCGATCTGCGGGCCGTGCTCGGCGCGATCACGCGGGTCAACGCGTGGCGCCCGCCGCCCGGCATCTTCGAGGCGCCGCTCGACTACGCCTCGCGGATCTCGCGCTACCACGCGCTGGGTCTGCTCACCGACCGGGATCTGGGTGACCTCCAGAAGCTCCTGCACGGGGTGGCGCACGCGGGCGGAGGGCGGCAGAGCCTGGGGCAGTTCTGTCACGGCGACGCCCTGCTCTCCAACATCTTGATGTCACCGGCCGGTCCCGTCCTGGTCGACTGGGAGCACGCCGGCTGGTACCTGCCGGGGTACGACCTCGCGACGCTGTGGGCGGTGCTGGGCGACGCTCCGGCGGCCCGGCGGCAGATCAGCCAGTTGGCGCAGGCACCGGGCACGGCGTCGCGGGACGCGTTCCTGGTGAACCTGATGCTCGTGCTGACACGGGAGATCCGTACGTACGAGACCGCTGTCCAGCGCACCATGCGCGAGGCCGCGCCGGTGGGCGGGGCGGGGCAGACACCGGCGGGCGGGGTGTCGACCGGTGAGGAGCAGCGGTTGCTGCTGCGGCGGCTGCACGACGACTGCGCGATGGCCCGGCGGGCCGTGCGGGCGGCCGTCGGCACCCGCTGACGGAGAGGGGAAAGCACTGGCCCGCCCGGGTCGTCACCGGGTGGGCCAGTGCTTCGTGCCGTGCGGACCCGCCGCGTACCCGGGCGGCGGCGGCACAATGGCGGTGTCGGCGAGTCCGTGTGCCGGAGCGCGGGGCCGGGGGCGCCGGCGGGGAAGGCTCTCCGTACCGACCCGGAAGGAAGGCCACGATGAACGACGGCAACGCCGCGTACGGGAAGAACCCGTTCGTGCGGTCGAAGAGCCACTTCACGGACCGCGTCACGGCCGGCGGCGGGGACGGCTGGCCCGTCGAGGCCGGCCGCTACCGGCTGGTGGTGAGCCGCGCGTGCCCCTGGGCGAGCCGCGCGGTGATCTCGCGGCGGCTGCTCGGTCTGGAGGACGCCGTGTCGCTGGCGGTGGCCGACCCGATCCAGGACGACCGGAGCTGGCGGTTCACCCTGGATCCGGGGGACCGCGACCCCGTGCTGGGCATCCGGTACCTCGGCGAGGCGTACGACGCGCGGGAGACGGGGTACGACGGGGGGATCAGCGTGCCCGCCCTCGTGGACGTGGAGAGCGGCAGGCTGGTCACCAACGACTACCAGCGGATCACGCTGGACTTCGCCACCGAGTGGGCGGCGCTGCACCGGCCGGGCGCCCCGGACCTCTACCCGGAGAAGCTGCGCGCGGAGCTCGACGAGGTCATGGACGGCATCTACCGGGACGTCAACAACGGGGTCTACCGTGCGGGCTTCGCGACGAACCAGAGCGAGTACGAGGACGCCTGCCGGGACGTCTTCCGGCGGCTCGGCCTGGTGGCGGAGCGGCTCGCGGACCGCCGCTACCTCGTCGGGGACACCATCACGGAGGCGGACCTCCGCCTCTTCACCACGCTGGTGCGGTTCGACGCGGTCTACCACGGACACTTCAAGTGCAACCGGTTGAAGCTCACCGAGAACCCGGTGCTCTGGGCGTACGCACGCGACCTGTTCCAGACACCGGGCTTCGGGGACACCGTCGACTTCGACCACATCAAGCGCCACTACTACCGGGTGCACTCCGGCATCAACCCGACCGGCATCGTGCCGCTGGGGCCGGACCTGTCGGGGTGGCTGGCCCCGCACGACCGCGCGGAGCTCGGCGGCCGTCCGTTCGGGGACGGTACGCCGCCGGGGCCGGTGCCGGTGGCGGAACGGGTGCCGGCCCCGGGGCAGCCGTAGGTTCGTCCCCCGGCGCGTGGCGTGCGCGGACGTGCGCGCCGCGCGGCTCCGGGTGAAGCTGGACACCTCTGCTGGCCCGGGTGCGGACGAGAGGGTGGCGATGGATCCCGTCGAGGCTCTGGAACGGATCGCGTTCCTGCTGGAACGGGCGCAGGCCCCCACCTACCGTGTACGGGCGTTCCGCACCGCCGCCGCGGCCGTCGCCGCGCTCCCCGAGGGTGAGACGGCGAGCCGCGCGGCGGCGGGTTCCCTGGAGACGCTCAAGGGCGTCGGGCCGAAGACCGCGCAGGTGGTCCGCGAGGCGCTGGCCGGCGGGACGCCCGCGTATCTGCAGCGGCTGGAGGAGGAGGGCGCGGGGCCCCGGACGGAGGGCGGGGAGCGGCTGCGCGCGCTGCTGCGGGGGGACTGCCATCTGCACTCGGACTGGTCGGACGGCGGCAGCCCCATCGAGGAGATGGGCCGTACGGCGGCGGCGCTGGGCCACGAGTGGGCGGTCCTCACGGACCACTCCCCGCGGCTCACGGTCGCCAACGGGCTGTCGCCCGAGCGGCTGCGCGAGCAGCTGGACGTGGTGGCCGCGCTCAACGAGAGCTGGGCGCCGTTCCGGCTCCTCACCGGCATCGAGTGCGACATCCTCCTCGACGGCTCGCTCGACCAGGAGCCCGAGCTGCTGGAGCGGGTCGACGTGGTCGTGGTGTCCGTGCACTCCAAGCTGCGGATGGACGCGGCGTCGATGACCCGCCGCATGGTCGCCGCCGTGTCCAACCCGCACGCGGACGTCCTCGGGCACTGCACCGGCCGGCTGATCACCGGGCGCGGGCGGCCCGAGTCGCAGTTCGACGCCGACGAGGTGTTCGCAGCCTGCGCCGCTTCGGGCACTGCGGTGGAGATCAACAGCCGGCCCGAGCGTCTGGATCCGCCCCGGCGGCTGCTGCGCCGCGCCGTGGACGCGGGCGTACTGTTCTCCGTGGACACCGACGCGCACGCGCCGGGCCAGCTCGACTGGCAGATCTACGGGTGCGCCCGGGCCGAGGAGTGCGGCGTGCCTCCGGAGCGGGTGGTGAACACCTGGTCCCTGGAGGACCTCCTGACGTGGACCCGTACGCGCGACGTGCCGTCGTCCGGTGCCTGAACCCGTCCCGGCACGGGCAGACGAGGGAGGACAGTGCGCGGAACCCGAGCCGCCTGGAGGGCGCATGAGCACCGAAGCCTGGATCCTGGTCGCCGTCGCCGTGGTGCTGGTGGTGGCGACACTCGCCGTGGCGGTGTTCGTGCTCGTACGGCTGGTGCGCGCCCGCAGGAGCCTGCGGGAGGCCGGGTTGCCGGAGGGGCGTCCCTGGGTGTTCTGGGCCGCAGTCGGCTATCTCGTCCTGCCGGCGGACCTGATGCCCGACCCGGTGTTCCTCGACGACATCGGCGTCCTGCTGCTGGCGCTGAAGTCGGTGCGCGCGGGGCGTGACGCGACCTGAGCCGGCGTCTTCCCGGGTCCGGCGGTGGTTCACACCACTGACGCGCCGCAGGCCCGCGCGCCACCACGGTGAAAGCCGGCCGCACCGGCGCTGACGTGGGAAGTCCCGGCTGTGGAGCCTCATTGACGGATCGTCCGGGAGCCGATACCCCTGTAGTCGGGTTCCCGCCCGCAGGTCCTTCGCGCACCACCCGTCCCTGGAGGCCGCATTGCAAGGATCCGTCACGTCTCGTTCCGCGGCCGCGCGCGGACGTGCCCGGCGGGCGGGGGGCTTCGTGGCCTGTGCCGCCCTGGTGCTGCCGCTCCTTTCGGCCGGTCCTTCCGCCACGGCCGAACAGCCCCCGTCCGGCGCGCTGCAACGCGCGTTCGAGGCGGCCGCGTCGGAGTACCGGGTGCCGGTGAGCGTGCTGCTCGGCGTTTCGTACCTCCAGTCCCGCTGGGACGGCCACGGTGGCGCTCCGAGTGTGACCGGCGGCTACGGCCCGATGCACCTCACCGACGCGCGGACCGCTCTGGAGCAGGCCCCGCACCACACGGACTCCGGCGAGGACCCGCGCGGTGACGACGCGCGCCCCGCGCGGACCGGTGGCGACGCGGCGTTGCCGAAGGCGTCGGAACTTCCGCCGCGCCTGCGGACGTTGGAGCGGGCCGCCGCTCTGACCGGCCTGCCGGACGCGGACCTGCGGCGGAGCCCGGCCGCGAACGTCCGGGGCGGGGCCGCGCTGCTCGCCGCCGCGCAGAAGCGGCTCGGGCATCCGCCGAGCGCCGACCCGGCCGACTGGTACGGGGCCGTCGCCCGGTTCTCCGGAGCCGACGACACGGCGACCGCGACGACGTACGCGAACGACGTGTACGACGTGATCCGCACGGGGCAGCGGCGTACGACCGACAGCGGTCAGCGGGTGGCCCTGCCGGGCGTTCCCGGGATCGAGCCCGACCGGGCGCAGGCGGCCGGACTCGGCCTGCGGACGGCCTGGGCCGGGCCCGCCGAGTGCCCGAGGACCGTGGCGTGCGAGTGGATCCCCGCCCCCTACGAGGAGTTCGGGGACGGCGACTACGGCAACCACGACAAGGGCGACCGGCCCCGGAGCCAGGGCATCGACTACATCGTCGTGCACGACACCGAGGCGACCTGGGACACCACACTGCAACTGGTGCAGAACCCCCGGTACGTGTCCTGGCAGTACTCGCTGCGCTCCTCGGACGGGCACATCGCCCAGCACGTGCCGCTCAGGGACGTGGCCTGGCACGCGGGCAACTGGTACGTCAACTCCAAGTCCGTGGGCCTGGAGCACGAGGGTTTCCTCGCCTCGCCGGACGCCTGGTACACGGAGGCGATGTACCGCACCTCGGCGCGGCTGGTGAAGTACCTGGCGAAGCGGTACGGGATCCCGCTGGACCGGCAGCACGTCCTGGGCCACGACAACGTCCCCGGCACGGTGACCGCGAACATCCGGGGGATGCACACCGACCCGGGCCCGTACTGGGACTGGGCGCACTACTTCGAACTCCTCGGCAGGCCCTTCACCCCGACGGCGGGCCCGAAGAGCGGTGTGGTGACCGTCCGGCCCGAGTACGGGAGCCACCGGCCGCTCTACACGGGCTGCGTGCGGGCCGGCGAACCGTGCGCCCCGCACGGGTCCGGCGCCGTCCGGCTGCACACCGCGCCCGCCGACGACGCCCCGCTGGTGAAGGACGTCGGGCTGCGCCCCGGCGGCGAGGACTCGACGAACGGAGTCAACGACACGGGCGCCCGCGCATCGACCGGGCAGCGGTTCGCCGTCGCCGGGCGCAGCGGCGACTGGACCGCGATCTGGTACCTGGGGCAGCGGGCCTGGTTCCACAACCCGCGGACCCGGCCAACGGCGGTCGCCTCGCGCGGCCTGCTGCTGACGCCGAAGGACGGCGCCGGCGAGGTGCCGGTGTACGGGCGGGCCTATCCGGAGGCGGCCGCGTACGCGGGGACGTCCGTGCCGGTGCAGGCCATCTCGCCGCTGCCGTACAAGCTGCTCGCCGGCCAGCGTTACGTGATCGGGGACCGTGCCCCGGGCGAGTACTACTTCGCTCCGGCGTTCGACACGGCCGGGCACCGGGTGATCCGGGGCGAGGAGGCGTACTACCAGATCCAGTTCGGGCACCGGGTGGCCTATGTGAAGGCCGCTGACGTGCGCGTACTCACGTCGTAGCGGGAAGGTACGGACGGAGGGGCGCCGTCGGCCACGGGCGATGACGGCGCCCTCTTGTATGACTAATCGGGCCGGGGCTTGGGCCGTCCGGGCTACGGGTAGGGCTGGGCGGAATTGACCGGTCCGCGCGACGGTGGACGCGCGGACGTCCAGGAAAGGCCCTTCGTACATGGCACAGCAGCCCTTCACACTGCCGGACTTCTACGTTCCGTATCCGGCGCGGCTCAACCCCCACGTCGACGACGCCCGTCGTCACACGCGGGAGTGGGCACGCCGGATGGAGATGCTGGAAGGCTCCGGCATCTGGGAGGAGCGCGACCTGGAAGCCCATGACTACGCACTGCTCTGCGCGTACACGCATCCCGACTGCTCGTCCGACGTGCTGGCGCTCGTCACCGACTGGTACGTGTGGGTCTTCTTCTTCGACGACCACTTCCTGGAGACCTTCAAGAGGTCGCTGGACCGGGAGGGCGGCAAGCACTACCTCGACCGGCTGCCGGCGTTCATGCCGATGGACCTGGCCGACGGGATGCCGGAGCCGGAGAATCCGGTCGAGGCAGGGCTCGCGGACCTGTGGGCGCGGACCGTGCCGAGCATGACGGAGGCGTGGCGGGAACGATTCGCCGAGTCGACCAGGAACCTGCTCAACGAGTCGCTGTGGGAACTGTCCAACATGGACGAGGGCCGAATCGCCAACCCCGTCGAGTACATCGAGATGCGCCGCAAGGTGGGCGGCGCCCCCTGGTCGGCCGGGCTCGTCGAGTTCGCGGCGAACGCCGAAGTCCCCGCCCCGGTGGCGCACTCCCGGGCGCTCGGCGTACTGCGCGACACGTTCTCCGACGCGGTGCACCTGCGCAACGACCTCTTCTCGTACCAGCGCGAGGTGGAGGACGAGCAGGAGAACAGCAACGGCGTACTGGTCCTCGAACACTTCCTCGGCTGCACGACACAGGAGGCCGCCGAAGCCGTCAACGACCTGCTGACCTCACGGCTCCAGCAGTTCGAGAACACCGTGCTGACCGAGATCGCTCCGCTCTGCGCCGACGCGGGGCTGGGCCCCGAGGAGACCGCCGCCGTGCTGGCCTATGCCAAGGGCCTTCAGGACTGGCAGTCGGGCGGCCACGAGTGGCACATGCGCTCCAGCCGGTACATGAACGGCGGCGGGAAGGCGGCCGGGCCCGCCGGAACGGGCTGGGGCATGGCGGCGGCCACCCTCCGCTTCACCCCGCGCGCCGAGACCGCGCGGCTGCGCAAGCACAGCCATGTGCCCTATCAGCACGTCGGCCCCTCGATCGTGCCCGAACTGGACTTCCCGTACCGGCTCCAGCTCAGTCCGCACCTGGCGGGGGCGCGGGAGCGCAACATCGCGTGGGCGCGGCGCATGGGGATGCTGGAGCCGCAGCCGGGGCGGCCCGCTTCGCACGTGTGGGACGAGCGGCGGGTGCGCAACATCGACCTGCCGCTGTGCTCGGCGGGCCTGCAACCGGACGCGACGCCTGAGGAACTCGACCTTTCGTCGAACTGGCTCACCTGGGGGACGTACGGCGACGACCTGTACCCGGTGATCTACGGGCGCACCCGCGACCTCGCGGGGGCCCACGCCGCCAACGAGCGGCTGCGGCTCTTCATGCCGCTGGACGGGGAGCCCGTGCCGGAGCCGGCCGACGCGATGGAACGGGGGCTCGGCGACCTGTGGCGGCGGACGGCGGGGCCGATGGACGACGCCTCCCGGCGCACGTTCCGCAAGGCGGTCGACGACATGATCGCCAGCTGGGAGTGGGAACTGGCCAACCAGGCGCTGCACCGCGTGCCCGACCCGGTGGACTACATCGAGATGCGCAGGTTCACCTTCGGCGCGGACATGACGATGCGGCTGTGCCGGCTGTCGCACGGGGACCGGGTGCCCGACGAGGTCTACCGCAGCGGCCCCGTCCGGTCGCTGGAGAACTCCGCCGTCGACTACGCCACGCTGCTCAATGACCTGTTCTCGTACCAGAAGGAGATCGAGTACGAGGGCGAGGTGCACAACGCCGTCCTCGTCGTGCAGAACTTCTTCGGCGTGGACTACCCGACGGGCGTCGACATGGTGCACGAGCTGATGAAGGGCCGGATGCGGCAGTTCCAGCACGTCATCAAGGTGGAACTGCCCGTGCTGTACGACGACTTCGCGCTCGACGCGGAGGCCCGGGGCATCCTGGACGGCTATGTGCGCGAGCTCCAGGACTGGATGGCGGGCATCCTCAACTGGCACCGGGAGTGCGTCCGTTACCACGACGAGGATTTGCGGTCGGGGACGGGCGGCGCCCCGTGGCACCTGTCCGGCCCCACGGGCATGGGCACTTCGGCCGCCCAGATCCTCACCCTGCTGGGCCGGCCGGCCGCGGCGCCCGTGTAGGCGTCACGTCCCCGGTGGTGAAGAGGCCGCTCGCCGCGGCCGGTTCACCACCGGGCGGGGGCGGCGGAGCGGTCAGCGCCGCGCTGCGAGGTCCGGCTGCCCGAAGGTGTCGGGCACCGGCAGGTTGTCCAGCCGGCCGACCGGCCAGGCGACGACGACCGCGCGCCCGACGACGTCGTCCACCGGCACCATCCCGCGACGGGGCTCGTGCTGGTGGTAGCGCGAGTCGCCGGACGCCTGGCGGTGGTCGCCCATCACCCAGAGGTGGCCGCTGGGGACCGTGACCTTGAACTGCCCGCCGTCGTCGGTGCTGCACGCGGTGTTGCCGGCGAAGACGTACGGCTCGTCCATCGCCTTGCCGTTGACCTTCAGCGGGCCCTCGCCCGCGCACTCCACCGTGTCGCCGCCCACCCCGACGACCCGCTTGATCAGGTCCTTCTCCTCGGCGGAAGGCATCAGGCCGATGAAGCCGAGCGCCTTCTGGAAGCCGTTGACGCTCGGCGTCGGTTCGTTCTTCAGCCAGTTGTCCGGGTCGTGGAAGACGACGACCTCGCCGCGCTCGGGCTCGGAGCCGAACCACGGGGTCAGCTTGTCGACGAGGACGCGGTCACCCTTCTGGAGGGTGTTCTGCATGGAGTCCGAGGGGATCGAGAACGCCTGGAGCAGGAAGGTCTTTATCACCAGCGCCAGCAGCAGGGCGATCACCACGAGGAGCGGCAGCTCCGTCCAGAAGGGGCGCTGCTTCCTCCTGTCCGGCTTCCGGTACAACGTGTCCGGTTCGCCGACCGCCGTGTCTCCCACAACCACTCCTCGCCTCACAGGGACTCAGCCCTGCTGGAACAACTCCGCGGGCAGGGGCTTCAGCAGCGCGTACAGGTCGTCGGTGATCGGCCGGTCCCAGCTGGCGATCGTGACGAGCACATTGTCGCTACGGTCGAACTGTACGCAGGAGATGCGGGTTTCGGAGAGTTTGATACGGCGGACGATCAGCAGGTTGTCGCCCTGCATGACCGGCAGGTCCTCCGTACCGGTCACCGTGACGGGCTCGTCGTTCTCCAGCGCCAGGAGGAGCTGCGCCACCTCGAAGGGCACCTGGCCCTCTTCGAGCTCCCGGGCGGGCGAGCCCTCCGGCAGGTTCCCGATGATCATCGCGGGGCCGCGGCCGCCGAACAGGTCGTAGCGCAGGAAGACGCCCTGGCAGCTGCCGTCGGGTGCGGGCAGGAGGCCCGCTCCGAGGTTGCCCGGCCAGTCGCCCGGGTCCATGGCCAGGACATCGAATTCCGGGCCCGCGGGAGTGGCGGAGGGGCGGCGGCGGAGGAAGGACATGCCGCCATGGTACGTGGCCCGGGGGGCCTTCCGGCGTCAGGGGCGGCCGGGGGCGCCGGGGCGCCGGAGGGCTCGGTCCCGGAGCGCCGTACGGGCCGATTCCGCCCGTACGGCGTCGTCCGGAGCCGGCGCTACCTGCCGCGGGCGGGGACCTCAGGTCAGGTCGAAGGCGCCGTTGCGGGCGTTCACGACGAAGGCGCGCCACTCGGCCGGGTCGAAGATCAGCGGGGTGCCGGGGGCGGCGGCGTTGCGCATCGCGACGAATCCCTCGACGAACGCGATCTGGACGTCGCCCGCCCCCTGACTGCCCGACTGCCAGTCCGCCTTGCTCAGGTCCAGTTCCGGCTTGTCCCGGCCCGCAAGCCGCTGCGCGGTGATGGTCTCGGCCACGTCCCTGCTCCTCCCGGTTCGTCGTCCGCCGGTCAGCCTAGCCATCGTGCCCGGCGACGGACAGGCCGCGTGGGGGCGCCGTGGAGCGCGGCCGCCCCCGGCCGCTCAGCCGGGGGGCGGTTCGGCGCCGACCAGCCACATGGAGAAGAACTGGGCGCCGCCGCCGTAGGCGTGCCCGAGCGCCCGGCGGGCGCCGTCGACCTGGTGCTCCCCCGCCCGGCCGCTCACCTGGAGGGCCGCCTCGGCGAATCGGATCATGCCGGAGGCGCCGATGGGGTTGGTGGACAGGACCCCGCCGGACGGGTTGACCGGCAGGTCGCCGTCGAGTTCGGTGGCCCCGGACTCGGTGAGCTTCCAGCCCTCCCCCTCGGCGGCGAAGCCCAGGTTCTCCAGCCACATGGGCTCGTACCAGGAGAACGGCACGTAGATCTCGGCGGCGTCGATCTCCCGGCGCGGGTCGGTGATGCCCGCCTGGCGGTAGACGTCGGCGGCGCAGTCCTTGCCCGCCTGCGGGGAGACGAAGTCCTTGCCGGCGAAGAGGGTCGGCTCGCTGCGCATCGCGCCGCCGTGCACCCAGGCCGGGGGGTGCGGCGCGCGGGCCGCCCCGGCGCGGCCGGTGAGGATCATGGCGCAGGCCCCGTCGGAGGACGGACAGGTCTCGGAGTAGCGGACGGGGTCCCAGAGCATCGGGGACGCCTGGACCTTCTCCAGGGTGATGTCGTGCTCGTGCAGGTGGGCGTACGGGTTCTTCAGCGCGTTGCGGCGGTCCTTGTACGCGACGAGGGAGCCCACGGTGCCGGGTGCGCCGCTGCGGCGCATGTACGCCCGGATGTGCGGTGCGAAGAACCCGCCGGCCCCGGCGAGCAGGGGCTGCTGGAAGGGGACGGGCAGGGACAGGCCCCACATGGCGTTGGACTCGGACTGCTTCTCGAAGGCGAGGGTGAGGACCGTGCCGTGGACGCGGGCGGCGATCAGGTTGGCGGCGACGAGGGCGGTGGAGCCGCCGACGGAGCCGGCGGTGTGGACGCGCAGCATGGGCTTGCCGACGGCGCCCAGGGCGTCGGCGAGGTAGAGCTCCGGCATCATGACGCCCTCGAAGAAGTCTGGGGCCTTGCCGATGACGACGGCGTCGACGTCCGCCCAGTCGAGCCCGGCGTCGTCCAGGGCGCGCCGGGCCGCTTCGCGTACGAGACCGGCGATGGAGACGTCGTGGCGGGCGGCGACGTGCTTGGTCTGGCCGATGCCGACGACCGCCACCGGTTCCTTGCCCGTGGCTGTCCCGCTCATGACTCCCCTTCCAGGACGGCGACGAGGTTCTGCTGGAGGCAGGGCCCCGAGGTGGCGTGTGCGAGCGCGCGGTCGGACGCGCCGCGGTGGATGCGGGCCGCCGCCTCGCCGATCCTGATGAGGCCGGTCGCCATGACGGGGTTGGCGGCGAGCGCCCCGCCCGACGGGTTGACGTCCACGTCGCCGCCCAGCCGCAGGGCCTTGCGCAGGACGACCTCCTGGGAGGTGAACGGGGCGTGCAGTTCGGCGGTGTCGACGGGCGCGTCGAAGGCCCCGGCCCGTTCGGCGGCCCGCCGGGCCGACGGGGAGTCGGTGAGGTCGCGTACGCCGAGGCTGTGCGCCTCGATGCGGTGGTCCATGCCGCGGATCCAGGCGGGCCGCTCGCACAGCCGGCGCGCGGTGTCCCCGGCGGCGAGGACCACCGCCGCCGCGCCGTCCGTGACGGGCGGGCAGTCGCCCTTGCGCAGCGGTCGTACGAGGTAGTCGCCGGTGGGGACGGGCCCGCTGAGCTGGGTGTGCGGGTTGGCCCCGGCCGCGGTGCGGCTGCGGGCCGCGATCGCCGCCAGGGCGGTTTCGTCGGTGTCGCCGGCGTCGATCAGCGCCTGGGCCTGGAGGGCGGCGAGGGACACGGAGTCGGGCCAGAGGGGGGCGACGTAGTACGGGTCGAGCTGGCGGGTGGTGACGTCGCGGATCTCGCCGGCCGAGGTCTTGCCGTACGCGTAGACGAGCGCGGTGTCGGCCTCGCCGGTCAGGAGCTTGACCCACGCCTCGTACAGCGCCCAGGCGCCGTCCGTCTCCACGTGGGACTCGGAGATCGGCGGCCAGGCGCCGACCCCGTCGAGGGCCATGGTGAAGGAGAAGGCGCGGCCCGCGAGGTAGTCGCTGGAGCCGGAGCAGGTGAAACCGATGTCGCCGGTCCTGAGGCCGGTGCTCGCCAGCACCTCGTGCAGCACCGGCATGAGCATCTCGACCTCGGACAGGTCGTCGGAGCGCCGCCGGTGGGCGGTCTGCGCGAAGGCGACGACGGCGATGTCGCGTGCGCCGGGGAGCCCGGGCATGTCAGATCAGCTCCTTGTAGGCGTCGTAGTCGGCGTCCGGTTCGCCGGTGGGCCGGTAGTGGTCGGGGTACCGGCCGCCGTCGGTCCACACTGGTTCGACGCGCAGCCCCATGCGCACCTGGTCATACGGGATGCCGCCGATCCGGCCGTGCAGGGCCAGGTCGGCGCCGTCGAGTGCGATGTGCCCGTAGACGTACGGGACTTCGATGTCGAGGTTGCGCGCCTTGATGTTGACGACGCAGAAGGTGGTGACGGTGCCGCGCGGTCCCACCTCGACGCGCTCGGCGGTCGCGATGCCGCAGGTGGGGCAGGCGCCCCGGGGCGGTACGTACACCTTGCGGCAGGAGGGGCAGCGTTCGCCGACGGTGCGCCGCTCGGCGAGCGCGTCGAGGTAGTCGGTGGGGGCGCGGCCGGGGGTGTAGGTGTAGTCGAGGCGGGCGGGGGTGACGATGCCGGTGACGGGGTCCGCGAAGCGGCCGTCGTGCGGCACCGCCGGGCCGCCCGGCTCGCCCGCGTACGGTTCGAAGCAGGCGATGTCCGTGATGGCGCCGGTGGGTTCGGCGGCCCAGCGGATCCGGACGCGCATGCCCGTGCGCACGGCGTCGGGGCCCGGCGCGTCCAGGGCGTGCAGGAGGGCGGTGCCGGCCCCGTCGAGCTCGACCAGGACCCAGGCGAAGGGCGTGCTCAGGGGCTGGTCGCGGCGCGGGGCGGGGTTCCAGGCCCAGGTGGTGACGGTGCCGGTGGGGGCCACCTCGACCAGGTCGCGGAGTTCTTCCGCGGTGACCGGGTCGTACTCGACGGGCGGCACGAGGACCTGGCCCCCGGAGGTCTTCACGCCGAGGACGGTGCGCGCGCGCAGGCCCGTGAGGAAGGCGCTCTGGACGGGTCCGAGGGAGCGGGTGAAGGGGAACTCGACGACGAGGGGGGCCTTGAGGACTTCCGGCATGTACGGCTCCTTCGCGGGCGTCCGCTCACGCGCGGCGGTAGTGGGGGTCGCGCTTCTCGGCGAAGGCGCGGGCGCCCTCCTTGGCGTCGGCGGTGTCGAACACGGGCCAGCCGCGTTGGAGTTCGGCGGCGAGGCCGTCGGCCTCGGTCATCTCCGCCGTCTCGTACACCGACGCCTTGACCGCCTCGACGGCGAGCGGGCCGCAGGCGTTGATCTGTCCGGCGATGGCGAGGGCCCTCTCCAGGGCGGTGCCGTCGGGGACGACATGGCCGACGAGCCCGACGCGTTCGGCTTCCCGGGCGGGGTAGGGGCGGCCGGTCAGCAGCATCTCCAGGGCGTGCGTGCGCGGGATCTGGCGCGGCAGGCGCACGGTCGAGCCGCCGATCGGGAAGAGGCCGCGCCTGACCTCGAAGAGGCCGAAGGTGGCACTCTCCCCCGCGACGCGGATGTCGGTGCCCTGGAGCATCTCCGTACCGCCGGCGACGCAGTACCCCTCGACGGCGGCGATCACCGGTTTGCGGGGGCGGTGGTGGCGGAGCATGGCCTTCCAGTGGAGGTCGGGGTCGGCCTTCAGGCGGTCGCGGTACTGGTCGCCTCCCATCCCCCGGTCGCCGGCGAGGGCCTTGAGGTCCATGCCGGCGCAGAAGTCGCCGCCCGCTCCGGTGAGCACGACGGAGCGGATGTCGTCGTCCTCGTCGGCGGCGAGCCAGCCGTCGTACAGCCCGACCAGCATCGGGAGCGAGAGCGCGTTCTTCGCCTCCGGCCTGTTCAAGGTGAGCACCAGCGTGGCGCCTTCGCGCCGTGCGGTGAGGTGTTCCGTGCCACCCATTGACTGCCTCCCGTCCGAGGAACGAGAACAGGTTGCAGTAGGGCGGCGTCCACTTCAAGGGTTTTCTGACAGCCAGTCAGTTTCTTTGGCCACAGCCTCTTCCCACTTGAGGCGGGCTTTGCTCTGATGACCGTCGTGTGACCGTCGAGCCATTACGCAGCCCGGGTCAGGAGGAACGGTGGAGTACAACCTTGCCGACCTGTTCGAGTCGGTCGCCGACGCGGTCCCCGACCGTGAGGCGCTCGTGTACGTCGACCACCCGGGCACCGGCGCGGAGCGGAGGCTCACGTACGCCGAACTCGACGCGGCGGCCAACCGCGTCGCCCACCACCTGATCGACGCCGGTGTGCGGCCCGGCGAGCACCTGGGGCTGCACCTCTACAACGGCGTCGAGTACCTCCAGACCGTGCTGGGCTGCCTCAAGGCGCGTGTCGTGCCGGTCAACGTCAACTACCGGTACGTCGAGGAGGAGCTGGTCCACCTCTACCGGGACGCGGACCTCACGGCCCTCGTCTTCGACGCCGAGTTCACCGAGCGGGTCGCGGCTGCCCTGCCCCGCGCGGAGGGGCTGCGGCATCTCGTACGGGTGGGCACGCCGCCGGCCGGTGCGCCCGAGCCGGCCGTGCCGCCGGCGCCGTTCGCCGAGGCCGAGTCGTCGGCGTCGGACCGGCGGGGGTTCGGACCGCGCTCCGGCGACGACCAGTTCATCATCTACACCGGCGGCACCACCGGCATGCCGAAGGGGGTGATGTGGCGGCAGGAGGATCTGTTCTTCGCCGGGCTCGGCGGCGGGGCGCCGACCGGCGAGCCGGTGAAGTTCCCCGGGGAACTGGCCGAGCGGGTGGCGGCCGGAGGCGACGGGATCACGTTCTTCCCCACTCCCCCGCTGATGCACGGCACCTCGACGCTCACCGCGTTCATCGGGTTCTTCTTCGGCCAGCGCGTGGTGCTGCACCGCAAGTTCGTGCCGCACGAGGTGCTCCGCACGATCGAGAGGGAGAAGGTCACCAGCGTGTCGCTGGTCGGCGACGCGATGCTGCTGCCGCTGATCGACGCGCTGGACGGGCCGCTGAAGGGCGCCGACTGCTCGTCGCTGTTCAGCGTCTCCTCGTCGGGGGCGATCCTCTCCCAGACGGTGCGCGAGCAGTTCCTGGCCCTGGTGCCGAACGTCATGCTGCTGAACAACTTCGGGTCGTCGGAGTCCGGCTTCAACGGCACGGCGACGGACGACTCGGGCCCGGGCCGGGGCTTCCGGCTGCGGGTGAACTCCCGTACCGCCGTGGTCGATCCGGTGACGCACGTTCCGGTCGCACCGGGCGTCGTGGGCCGCGTCGCGCAGCGCGGGCACGTCCCGCTCGGGTACTACAACGACCGGAAGAAGACGGCGGAGACGTTCTTCGAGGCGGACGGCGAGCGGTGGGTGCTGCTCGGCGACATGGCGACGGTGGACGAGGAGGGCATCGTCACGGTGCTCGGCCGGGGCTCGCAGTGCATCAACACCGGCGGCGAGAAGGTGTACCCGGAGGAGGTCGAGCAGGCGCTCAAGTCCCATCCGGACGTGTACGACGCGCTGGTGGCCGGGGTGCCCGACGAGAAGTGGGGCAACCGGGTGGCGGCGGTGGTGCAGTTGCGCGGGGGCGCGGACGCGCCCGGGCTCGGCGCCATCCAGGACCACTGCCGGAGCCGGCTCGCGGGCTACAAGATTCCCCGGCAGCTGGTGATCGCTCCGGAGATCCAGCGGTCGCCGAGCGGCAAGGCGGACTACCGGTGGGCCCGTTCGGTGGCGGCGGGCTCCGGTGACGGCGGGGCGCGGGCGCAGTCGTGAGCGGCGTCGGAGCCGGGGGCCGCTGATCCGGGAGCGGTCCCGGCGGCGCCCGTCGCCGGATCAGACCCCGACCGCTCCGTCGATGCGCTCGCGGATCAGGTCGGCGTGCCCGTTGGGGCGGGCGTACTCCTCGATCATGTGGACGAGGACCCGGCGCAGGCAGACCCGCCCCCGCCGGCCGTCGTGCCCCTCGACGTCGAGGTGCGGGGCCCCGGCGACGAACGCCCGCGCCGCACGCGACCTCGTCCCGCCGGGCCGCCCATGAGGCCGTGACGCCCCGGGAACGGGGCCGGCGCCGTCGAAGTCGCCCTCGGAGGCGTCGGCCGAGGAGAAACGCAGCTCGGCGTCCTGCCCGGCGAGCACGGCCCGGAACCACCGGCGTTCCACGTCGGCGAGGTGCCGGACGAGGCCGAGCGGGGAGAGCGACGACGGTGACACGGACCGCCGGGCCGGCTCCGTCCCGGGGCCCGCGCACTTCAGCTCCAGGGTGGCGCGCCGCGCGTCCGGCACGGCGGCGAGCATGCTCCGCTCGTCGCCCACCGGGGGGCCGCTGAAGCGCTGCTCGCCGTCCGCGCCGGTGAACTGTGCGACGCGCCGGCCGGGCATGTCATGTCCACATGATGCCCGCCGGGCACGGCGCCGTACGGGCCGCTGTCGTGCGTGGGTTCGGCCGGGTGGCCGCAGTGGGTCGTCCATGCCACCGCCGCACCCGATCCGCCGCAGTCGGCGCGCCCGGACGCCGTGCCGCGTCAGTCGCGGTCGACGTCCTCGCTCAGGACCTCGCCGGTCGTGGCGTCGATGCCGAACGTGCTCTTGCTCCAGTCGTCGGTGGACACGACCTCGACGGACCAGACGACGTCACCGCTGTCGGTGTCGTCCAGTTCCATGGAGGTGATCGTGCCCTTCTTCCGGCCGGTGGCGGCCTTGGCCACCTGCTCCGGGGACTGCTTGACCTTGGTGAGCCAGTCGGCGCGCTCCGCCTTCTCGTCGGCGTCCTGTCCCGCGTCCGTACGGGAGCGCAGGACGTCGCCGGACACGGCGTCGATACGGACCGTGTGCCCGGTGCCGTCCTTCTCGGAGACCTCCGCGACCCAGACCGGCTTGCCGACGGCCGGGCTCGGGCTCGGACTGCCGGTCGGGCTCGGGCTCGCGCCGGTTCCCCGGGGCGAGCGCTTCAGCTCGACCGAGAGCAGCGCACTGCCCGACACCTCGCCCACCGCCGTCGCCGCCGCCTTGTCGGCGGTGACCTTGGCAGCCGGCAGGAGGGCCTTGCGCGCTGCCTGGTCCTCGGTGAGCCGGGCGGAACCCGAAGGGCTGGGCGACGTGGTCTGCCGGGCTTCCTGGCGGTCGGGCGCGCCGTGGGACGTCGCGGCGTCACCACCGCTTCCGCACCCGCCGACGAGCACGCCGACGACTGCGGCGCAGAGGACGGCCGTGCGGACGCGCCGGGCACGGTGGCTGACACCGGGGTTGCTGCGAAGGGGCTGAAGGTTCATGACCGCACGGTTAACCTGCCCGCCGCCCCGGCATGTCGGCCGCTGCCAAGAGTCACCCGATCGCACCGGCCGTTCACCGCCGCCCGAGCGCCCCGCGGGGAGCGCGGCGGCGGAAACGACGCAGTGAGGCGGAACGGGGGCGGGCCCGTACGGTCACCGGGCCGGCGGCGGGCCGAGCAGTCCTTTCAGCGCCCGCCCGAAGACCAGACGCCCCGCACGCACGACCACCCCGTCGAACGCCCCGGGCAGCCCCCGCAGCCGCAGGTCCTCCGTCCAGACGGCCACGGCCCCGCCGGGAGCCGGGCGTACGTCGATCTCCGCCCACCCCAGCACGACCGCGCCGCGCTTCTCCAGCCGGCAGTGACCGGCGCCGCCGCCTTCCGGCGGGTCCCAGGCCACCACCTCCATCGGGTCGTCGAAGCCGCGGCGCCCGAGGCCGGTGCGCGCCACGACGAGCGTGCCGACGCCCGTCGGCGCCGGGGGGCGGACGGTGACGCGGGTGAGCGGGACCTGGGCGGCGTGGTGTTCCCACGCGGTCAGGCGCCGCCATGCCTCGTCGGGGGAGAGCGGGGTCCGGCGTTCGATACGGAAGAGGGCCACAACCGGAACCTTAGGACTGCGGGGCGGCGGGCGCCGTTGCAGGATGGGGGCATGCTGCTGGCCACACTCGCCCGGGCGTCCCGGGAGATCGCCTCGACGTCCGCGCGCTCCCGCAAGACCGCGCTGCTGGCGGAGCTCTTCCGCAGCGCCGGCCCCGACGACGTACCGATCGTGATCCCGTATCTCGCCGGCCGGCTTCCGCAGGGTCGCATCGGGACCGGTTGGAGCGTGCTGCGGGAACCCGTCCCTCCCGCCGAAGGGCCCACGCTGACGGTGCGTGACGTGGACGCGACGCTGACGGCGTTCGCCGGGGTGTCCGGGGCCGGTGCGCAGGCGGAGCGCGCCCGGCTGGTGCGGGAGCTGCTGGGGGCGGCGACGGAGGAGGAGCAGCGGTTCCTGTTCGGCCTGCTCACCGGCGAGGTGCGGCAGGGCGCGCTGGACGCCCTCGCGGCGGAGGGCCTGGCCGCCGCGGCGGCGGTGCCGGCGGCCGAGGTGCGGCGGGCGGTGATGCTGAGCGGCTCGCTGGTCGAGGTCGGACGGGCGCTGCTGGCCGAGGGGCCCGGGGCGCTGGCGCGGTTCAGGCTGGAGGTCGGCCGGGCCGTCCCGCCGATGCTGGCGCAGCCGGGGCAGAACGTCGGCGCGGCGGTCGGCAAGCTGGGGGCGTGCGCGGTCGAGGAGAAGCTGGACGGCATCCGCGTACAGGTGCACCGCGAGGGCGAGCGGGTACGGGTCTTCACGCGCACCCTGGACGACATCACGCACCGGGTGCCCGAACTGACCGAGGTGGCGGCCGAGTTGGCCGGGGACAGCTACGTCGTCGACGGCGAGGTCGTCGCGTTCGGGCCGGACGGCAGGCCGCTGCCGTTCCAGGACATCGCGGGCCGCGTCGGTTCCCGCCTCGACGTGGCGGCGGCGCGCGAGGCACTGCCGCTGTCCCCCGTCTTCTTCGACGTACTGGCGCTCGACGGCGAGGTCCTGGTCGACCTGCCGTACCGGGAGAGGTACGAGCGGCTGGGACGGCTGGTGCCCGAGCCGATGCGCGTCCGCCGGACGGTGGTGGACGGCCCGGACGGGACGCCCGCGGCGGAGGAGTTCCTCGCGCGGACGCTGGAGCGCGGTCACGAAGGGGTGGTGCTCAAGGCGCTGGACGCGGCGTACCAGGCGGGGCGGCGCGGCGCGTCCTGGCTGAAGGTGAAGCCCGTGCACACGCTCGACCTGGTGGTACTGGCCGCCGAGTGGGGCCACGGCCGGCGGACCGGCAAGCTGTCCAACCTCCACCTCGGGGCCAGGCGGCCCGACGGCACGTTCGCCATGCTGGGCAAGACGTTCAAGGGCCTCACCGACGTGATGCTCGACTGGCAGACGCAGCGGCTGGGGGAACTGGCGACCGGTGACAACGGCCATGTGGTGACCGTACGTCCGGAGCTGGTCGTCGAGATCGCGTACGACGGGCTCCAGCGGTCCACCCGCTACCCGGAGGGCGTCACCCTGCGGTTCGCGCGCGTGGTGCGCTACCGGGAGGACAAGCCGGCGACCGAGGCCGACACCGTCGCCACCGTCCTCGCGACGGGGCCGGTGCGGGCGGAGGAGTGAGCGGCGGCCGCCGCGGACCGCTCCGCTAGCCGGGGTTTCCGTCGGACGAGGTGCGGATCAGGTCGAGGACATCCGCGTAGAGGTGGCGTTTGTCGGGGCGGGCGTGGCCGGTTGCGTGTCTGAGGGCGGCGGTCGCGGGTCCGGGCATCAGGAGCAGCCCCTCCCGCGCGGCCCCGCGGACGACCGGGTGCGGGTGGTCGAGCAGCGCGGTCACGGCGGGGACAGCGGGTTCGAAGCCCGCGTGGCAGAGCGTGCGGACCGCCAGGCGCACCACGTCGGGCTGGGGATCGTCCAGCAGGACCGCCGTGTGGTGGAGGTACGCCGGCCGGTCGAGCATCGCCCGCGCGGTCCGGTGGGCGTGCAGGCGGACCGCCGGCCTGGGGTGCTTCAGCAACGCGGCGAGCAGGGACCGCAGTCCGGGGTCGTCGTCCGGGTGCGGGCCGGTGTGCTCCTCGGCCAGGCGGGTGAGGGCGCGGCGGATCTGTTCCGGGGTGCCCGTACCGGCCGTCCTCAGCAGCTCGGAGCGGGACGGCCGTTCGGGAGCTTCGCGCGGTGTCCGCGCGCGTGCGCGCAACTCGGCCACGGCGGCGGCGTCGCGCTGTAGCGCGTCCGCGCCCCGCAGGGGGCCGTCGACCAGGCGCAGCCCGTCGGCCAGGTCGTCGTGGCCTTCGGCACGCAGTCGCTGCCGGATCCGTGTCAGGGCCGGAGTGCGCAGCAGTGGACGCCCCTGGAGGAGGTCCATGAGCCCGCGGGCGCCGGTGTCGAGTCGGTCGGCCAGGGGCGCGGCGAGCGTGTCCGCCGGTATGCGCAGCAGGGCCGACCGCGCGTCCGCGCGCAGGGCGGGCGGGCCGTGCTCCCACCATTCGAGGAGCAGGGGGAGGAGCCGGTGGCCGCTCTCCGGGTCGTCGGCGCGCCGGAGGGTGACGAGGACGCGGTCCGGCAGGATGCCGTCGGAACGCAGCTCCGTCTCACTCATGGCGTCCAGCGCCCCGGCCGGCACGGCGGTGTCCGGCAGAACGGCGCGGCCCCGGAGGTGGGCGAGCAGCACGCGGCGGGCCACCTCGGGCTCGGGCCACCGCGAGAGCGTCAGGGCGGCGGCGTCGCGGCGGTCGGCGGCACCGTTCTCCAGCGTGTCCAGCAGGCGTGCGCGCTGTGCGGCCGAACGCGGCTGGTCGAGGTCGTCGACGCGTATCCGGCGCGGCGCCGGGGCCGGGGCGCCGGCCGTCTCCGCGACGGTCCAGGGCGGTGCGTCCAGGGGCTGAAGGGACGTCATCCAGTCGAGGAGCGCGGAACGGACCTCGGGGGCGGCGGACGCGTAGGCGTCGATCAGCGCGCCCAGCCGCTCCCGCGAACCCGGGGCGTCGTCCCCCGCGCGGCGGCGGAACGCCTCCAGGGCGCCGGTCGTACGCACGGCGCCCCGCAGCGCGGCCCGCCAGGCCGCCCCCGCCCCGGTCCCCGCCCCGACGTCCCCGCCGTCCCCGCACGGCCCCGGTGCGGTGAAGGCGTCACGCAGTACGGCCGTCCCGGCCCGCCACGGGTCGGCGCCGAGCCGGACGGCGGCCAGTGCACGGTCGAGATCGGCGCGGACCAGCACCGCACCGCAGTGCCGCAGCAGCGGCAGGGTGGACCGGCCTCCCGCGGCCGAAGCGGGCAGTGCCCGTACCGCGTCCGCCACCGCGAGCCCCACCGCGGCGGGCAGGTCGGGGGCGATCGCTTCGAGCAGCGCGACGAGGCGGTTCCCGATGCCGTTCCCCGGGCCCTGCCGATCCCCGTCGCCGGTTACGCCGGGGGCGTCGGCGAGTCCGTCGAGCAGTACCCGGACGTGCCGGGCGAACGCCGCGCGTTCCCCTGCGGTCAACGGCGCCGGGCACAGGTCGAGTACGAGCCGCAGTACGCGAGTGCGCTGTGCGGGGGTGTGCGCGGAGCCGGCCAGACGGAGCCAGTCGGTGAGCAGGGGCCGCAGTTCGCGCAGCCGGTCGGCGGACGGCGGCTCCTGCCGCTCGGTGACGCGCAGGGCGGTCGTGGCGTCCCAGCCCTCCGTCAGCAGCGACCTGACGTCGCCGTCGCTCTCCGCCGTGGCCGCGTCCGCCGCCCGTACGGTGTGCGCGCCGAGGCCGTACCGGGCCAGCGGTTCCGCGAGGTCCGCGAGCGTTCCGGAGGCGAGAGTCACCCGTCCGGACGCGAGCAGGGCGAGCAACGCGGGGGCCGCCGGGGATGCCTGGTCGTCCAGGGCCAGTACCGAGCGGGCCGGCAGCAGTCCGTCGAGCGCCGCGAGGAGCAGTTCACGGGTGCGGCGGTCGGCGGCGCGTTCGGCGGCGGCGAGGACGGTCGCCGGGCAGGCGTCGCCGAGGACGGCGCGCAGCGCCCGGACGAGCGCGGTGCGCAGTCCCGGGTTGTCGTGGCGTCCGAGCAGGTCGAGCAGCGCCGGCACGGCGGCGGGGGTGCCGGCCGTGGCGAGGGCGTCGGCGGCGGTCTTCTTGACGTTCATGTTCGGGTGGCCGAGGCAGGCCGCTACGGCGGCGCAGGCCCAGGCGGCCCGGGCGTTCCCCAGGGCGAGGAGGGACTGCCGTACGGTCTGGACGTCCTGGGCCCTGGTCAGGGTGATCAGGCTCGCCGAAAGGGCCTGCGCGCCGTCGCCCGACGCCTCCTGGGCGAGGAGCGCGATGACGCGCTTGCGCACGTGCCGGTCGCGGGAGCGCAGCAACCGGTGGACGCGGGGGCGGGTGCGCGCGCTGGGGGCCCTGAGCAGCAGGTCGAGCAGCACCGACTGCTCGCCGCCGGTCAGCCCCGGCCGGTCGAGGAGATCGAGGGCGAGGGCGGCGACGAGCGCGTGTCCGGCCTCGTGCGTGTGCGGCGTGTCGAGCAGGCAGGACGGGCGGATCTTTCCGCGTGCGTGCAGACGGCGGCCCAGCGCGGACAGCGCGTCCACCGCTTCCTGGGGTACGGCAGGCTCACCGGCGGACTCGTCGGCGCCCCGTGAGCCGCCGGGACGCACGGGCGCCCGGTCCGGCAGCCGGGACGCGGCCAGGTCGCGTACGACCGCGAGCAGCAGATCGGCCAGGAGCGGCAGGGTGCCGGGGCCGCCGTGGGCCGCCAGCCCGCACAGCGCCTCCACGGGCTCCGCGGGATCCAGGTGGGAGCCGAGGAGCGCGAGTTCGCGCGCGTCGGGCGCGCCCAGGTCGGTGGCGACGCGGGGCGGCAGCCCGGCTGGGTCGAGACGGGCGAGGAGGCGCTGCCGTGGTCCGGGCTCGTGGGTCAGGTGCCAGAGCAGTTCGAGAGCCCGGCCGCGTACGGCCCGCAGGTGGGGCGCGACGACGTTCGGGGCGTCGTCCGGTGCCGCGTCCCGCGCCAGGCCGAGCCCTTCGGCGAGAGCTGCCGCCGTACGGTCGCCGCCCATGGCCTCCAGGGCGTCCAGGGCGGCCGTGGGGGCTGTCGGCAGCAGGGCGAGTACGGCCTCCTCGGCCTCCGTGTGGCGGAGTTGACGGATGGCGTCCAGGAAGGGGCCGGGCGCGGGAGACAGCGGGAGGAGCCGCGTGATCGCCTCTCCGATCGGCAGGTCGCCCGGCCCCTGGCCGGCCAGGGCCACCAGCAGGGCGAGCCGCCGGGGCCAGGCCGGGTCGTCGGCGGGGGCCCGCGTCAGCAGCCGGAACACGGCCTGGCGGCAGGTGAAAAGGACCGTCGCGATCTCGCCGGGCGCGATCGTGTGGTCGGCCAATGCCAGGGCGACGACGGACGGGACGGCCCGCTCGTCCGGGAAGTGCCCGCGTCGGTGGAGGCCGCGCAGGCAGGTCACGGCCGGTCCGCCGAGCAGCAGGGGGTCCTGCGCGGCGAGGGCCGTCAGTCCGGCGATGTCGCCGCGCTCCGCCACGTCGCCGAGGAGTTCCAGCGCGCGGCGGCGTGGCAGCGGCGGCAGTCGCGGGTCCTCGACGGCCCGGAGCAGCGCGTCCCGGTTCCCGTGGCGGGCCGCCGCCGCGAGCGCCGCGTCGGCCACCTCGGGGTGCGCGGCCACCGCGTCCGCGGCGAGCAAGGGGAACAGGCGCCCCGGCGGCAGAGGGTGCAGCGCCGACCACGGCCGGGCCAGTTCGGCGAGCGCGCCGGCCACGACGCCGGCGCCGGCCGCGCCGAGCAGGCCGACGAGGTGTTCACGGACGAGCGCGGGGGCCAGCAGCCCGGCGTGCAGTCCCTGACGGGCCAGCCGCAGCGCCTCGGCCTGGAGCACGGCGTCGCCGCTGCCCGCGAGCTCCGCCACGAGGAGCGCGGGCCGGTGGGCGCGCGTGATGTCCGTGCCGCGTACGGCCTGGTAGAGGAGTTCGCCCGGCGGTTCCCGGTCGAGGAGCGCCGGTTCGTTGAGCAGTTCGGCGCGCAGAAGGGCGATCCGCACGGTCACCGGCAGCTCGTCCCCGCGCCACGACGGCGGGCGCCAGTCGCCCAGCCGTGGCCCGAGGCGCTCGTACAGCCGGGCCAGGACCAGTGCCGCTTCCGGCGACCGTGCCGTGAACCGGGGCAGCGTCCGGGCGAGTTCGGCCACGTCCCGCTCGTCGGCCGGCCGGTCCGAAGTCACTCGCTCCGCCAGCAGCACCAGACGCGGGAGAAGAGGTTCGTCCGTCGGCGTCGTCACCCACGGATCCTAGTGGCCCTTCCGGCGCCGTCGACCAGATTTTCGACGTGCCTGCTCTGCGGTCACCTCGCTCGGGACGACTCCTCGCCCGGGTATGGCACCCCGAGCCGGTCCTCGTTCCCGGCCTGCGAATTCCGACCGCACTGAAGCCGGATGTCGGTGCGCGGCACCGCGAAGTACTGTCGCCCGCATGGCCGAACACGACGCCCTCACTGCCACCCGCGACGCCTACGACGCCGTCGCGCCCACGTACGCGCGGCTGTTCCGCGACTCGCTGCGCGACAGTCCCCTGGACCGCGCGATGCTGGGCGCCTTCGCCGAGGCCGTCGGGGCGGGCGGGGGCGGCCGGGTCGCGGACCTGGGGTGCGGGCCGGGGCATGTCACCGCTCATCTGCACGAGCTGGGGCTGGCGGCGTTCGGCGTCGACGCCTCTCCCGCGATGATCGAGCTGGCGCGGCAGCAGTGTCCGGGCCTGCGGTTCGACGTGGGCTCGATGGCCGCGTTGGACATCGCGGACGGCGTGCTGGGCGGCGTACTCTCGCGCTGGTCCGTCATCCACGTTCCGCCGCCCGAACTCCCCGTCGTACTCGCGGAGTTCCACCGTGTGCTCGCTCCCGGCGGTCACCTGCTGGTCGGCTTCTGGGCGAGCGACGGCCCGTCCCACCCGACACAGGTCTTCGACCACACGGTCGCGCCGGCCTACCGGTGGTCGCCCGATCACCTCGCCACGCTGCTGCGCGAGGCCGGGCTGGCCGAGGTGGCCCGGATGGTGCGCGCGCCACAGCCCACCGACCGGCGGCAGTTCCAGGAGGTCCACCTGCTGGCCCGCAAAGAACCGAAGGACTGTGGGGTCGGCGCGGGCGGTCACGGGCTCGCGACGGCGGGCTGACGCGCGGGCCGGGCAGGTGACGCGGCCCAGGGCGCATGGTGCGGGCCGGACGGGCAATGCGTACAGCATCGGATCCCACCCCGAGAAGGGCGTCGACCATGGCGATCACATTCCGCAAGAGCTTCCGGATCCTCCCGGGGGTGCGGCTGAACATCAACCGCCGCTCCTGGTCCGTCACCACCGGCGGCCGCAACGGCCCCCGCCGCACCACCAGCAGCACCGGCCGCCGTACCACCTCGATGGACCTGCCCGGCCCCTTCGGCTGGCGCAAAACCACGCGTACGCGCCGCCGTTGACGACACCTGCCGTCGACCGTGCGGGTGACGAAACGCGCCGGCCGGTCAACGGGCGGCGTCGCGCCCGACCCTGGCCGCCCACAGGACGAGCGGAATCTGGAGCGGGAGCCGCGCGTAGGCGAGGGACCTGAGCGGGACGGGCCGGTGACGCCAGTCGTACGCCATCTTCACGTTGGCCGGGAACACGCCCGCGAAGAAGCAGGCGGCGGCGACAGCGCTCACGCGCCGCGTGCGGGGCACGGCGACGCCGGCCGCCAGCAGGAGTTCGGCGACGCCGCTTGCCTGCGTCCAGGTGCGCGGGCTGCCCGGCAGCGCCCCGGGGACCATCGCGTCGAAGGGCTTGGGCGCCACCATGTGCGCGGCGCCCGCCGCGGCGAGCAGCCCCACGAGCAGACGCGCGGAACGGTCGGTGGCGGTCACGGGGGCCTCCTGGGCGGTTCGAGCGATTCGAGCGGTTCCGGACGGTCTGAGCGAGCGGCCACGGCCCCACGGCGTCGGGCGGTTCCGGCGCCGTGAAGGGCGAACCGGAGCTCGGGGCACCGCCGTGGCCGGCGGTCCGGTCCGGTTCCGTCCGGCAGCAGCAGCAGCAGCATGATTATTACCAGCCGGTACGCCGCATTGCTAGACAGTACGTCAGTAACAACCCGCGGCCCTGAGCTCCGCCAGGAACTCCTCGGGCGCGTCCCGATGGACCAGATGGCCCGCGTCCACGGTCACCAGGCGGCAGCCGGGAATCAGCTCCGCCATCCGCGCGAGCCTGTCCTGCGGCAGATGGCTGGAGGGGCCACCCGCCACCACGAGCGTCGGAGCCGTGACCTCCGGCAGCCGGGCGGCCCAGGCCGGATCCGGATCGTTGTACTGCGCGTCGGTCGCCGGCACGACGTCCCAGTCGAAGTCGAGCCGCTCGTCCGTACGGGAGGGAACCGGACGCCGCGGCTGCGCCGGAAACGGCGTGGGCGGGTCCTCCAGCACGAGCCGTCCGACCCGCTCCGGATACGCCTGGGCGACCAGCAACGCCGCCATGCCGCCCATGGAGTGCCCGACGAGGTCGGCCCGGTCGATCCCGAGGGCGTCGAGGAACCCCCGTACGTCGTCGCGCATCGCGGCGTACGTGTAGTCGCCCGGCCAGTCGCTCATTCCGTGCCCGCGCAGATCCGGTGCGTACACCCGGCGGGTGGCGGCCAGCCGCTCGGCGACGTGCGTCCAGTCGGCGCTCCGCCCCGACCTGCCGTGCAGCAGCACGACCGGAGGCGCGGCGGGGTCGCCCCAGGCGCGGTACGCGATCCTGACGCCGTTCGCCCGTACGCTCCGCAGCCCGGCGTCGAAGAACGCGCCGACCGTGCGGACGAACCAGCCGGGGTCGTCGAGCCACGGGAAGTGACCGCCGCCGGGCTGTACGGCGGACTCCGCGGCGGGGAAGAGCGCCGCGATCTCGGCGGCGCGCCCGGGGGTGGGCACGCCGTCGCGCTCCCCGGCGAGCACCAGGACGGGCGCGTCGAAGGCGGCGAGCGCGGCGCGGGTCGCCGGCGGGTCGAAGGAGCTCTGCGTGGCGAACACCTGCGCCGCCGCCCGGTTCAGCTGCCGCGGGCTCTCCGCGGCGTGGGCCTGGGCGGCGGCGTCCCAGCGGCCGTAGAAGAACGGGTAGGCGGAGCCGTCCGTTTCGACGCCGCGCAATTGCGCGTCCAGTGCGGGGTACGCCTCCTCGAACCACGGCTCGCCCTCGCGCAGCCGCGCCGCGGAGAGCCGGTCCTCGGCCGTCACCGCCACCCCCGCCGCCCACGCGGTCGGGGTGACGAGGGCCAGGCGGCGGACGCGGTCGGGGTGGGCGGCGGCGTACAGCATGCCGAGGCTGCCGGCCGCCGAATGGGCCAGCACGTCCACGCGCTCCAGACCGAGGTGCTCGCGCAGCGCCTCGACGTCGTCGACGAGGCGCTCGCAGCGGTACGTGGCCGGGTCGTCCGGGACGGCGCTGTCACCCGTGCCGCGCAGGTCGAGCAGGACGAGCTGCCGGTGCGCGGAGAGTCCTCCCAGGTCGCCGAGGTAGGCGGAGGCGCGCATGGCGCCGCCGGGCAGGCACAGCACCGGCTCCCCCGCGCCCACGAGGTGGTGGGCGAGCGTGGTTCCGTCGTACGCGGTGAACGTCCTCGTGGCCCTCATGCGCGAGATCCTCGCAAGGAGCGGGCCGACAGGCCAATTCCTTTCCCTTGACGCCCGGCCGGCGCCCTGGATTACTGACCCCCGGAAGAACAACCGAATGACCGGTCGGCCGGTCGGTGCGGGAGAGTCACAGATGACGGTTCTGCTGGACGCGGCGGAGAAGCTCGGACGCGAGGAGCTCGGCGCGCTGCAACTGGAGCGGCTGCGGGCGACTCTGCGGCACGCGTACGAGAACGTCCCGTTCTACCGGCGGTCCTTCGACGAGGCCGGTCTGAGTCCGGAGGACTGCCGGTCGCTCGCCGACCTCGCCCGCTTCCCCTTCACCGCCAAGAGCGACCTGCGCGACAACTACCCCTTCGGCATGTTCGCCGTGCCCCGTTCCGCCGTCCGCCGCGTCCACGCCTCCAGCGGCACGACGGGCCGCCCCACGGTGGTCGGCTACACGGAGCGCGATCTGGACATGTGGGCCGACGTGGTGGCCCGTTCGATCCGCGCGGCGGGCGGCAGGCCCGGGGACACGGTGCATGTGGCGTACGGGTACGGCCTGTTCACCGGTGGGCTGGGCGCGCACTACGGGGCGGAGCGCCTCGGCTGCACCGTCGTTCCCGCGTCGGGCGGCATGACCGCGCGCCAGGTGCGGCTCATCCAGGACTTCCGCCCGGAGGTCGTCATGGTGACGCCGTCCTACATGCTGACGCTGCTCGACGAGTTCGAACGCCAGGGCGTGGATCCCCGTACGACCTCCCTCAAGGTGGGCATCTTCGGCGCCGAGCCGTGGACCGAGGAGATGCGGCGCGAGATCGAGGAACGGTTCGCGATCGACGCCGTCGACATATACGGGCTCTCCGAGGTCGTCGGTCCCGGCGTCGCGCAGGAGTGCGTCGAGACGAAGGACGGGCTGCACATCTGGGAGGACCACTTCTATCCGGAAGTGGTCGATCCCGTGACCGGTGAGGTGCTGCCGGACGGTGAGCACGGGGAGCTGGTGTTCACCTCGCTCACCAAGGAGGCCATGCCGGTGGTGCGCTACCGCACCCGGGACCTCACCCGGCTGCTCCCGGGAACGGCACGTCCGGGCTTCCGGCGGATGGAGAAGGTCACCGGCCGCAGCGACGACATGGTCGTGGTGCGCGGTGTGAACCTCTTCCCCACCCAGATCGAGGAGATCGTGCTGCGGACGGCCGGCGTCGCCCCGCACTTCCAGCTGCGGCTGACCCGCGAGGGCCGCATGGACGGGCTGACCGTACGGGCTGAGGCACGGCCCGGGGCCACCGGAGACCAGCGGACCGCCGCCGCGGCGTCGATCGCGACCGCCGTCAAGGAGGGCGTGGGGATCTCGGCGGGGGTCGAGATCGTCGACCCGGGAACGCTGGAACGGTCGGTGGGCAAGCTCCGGCGGATCGAGGACCTGCGCAAGAGCTGAACGCTCCGCGGAGCGCCCGAGCGGCAGGGTCGCGACTGGATACCGAACGGGATGTTGACATGAGCGCGCCGGGCTGCGTGCATGGACCAATCACCGCGCAACTCCAGTGCACCACAGTCGCTTTGGGAGGCACGTTGCACTTCCGCACCCGCCTGAGACGCCTCGCGCTCACCTCCACAGCCCTGATGACGGCCGCGGTCGCGCTGCCGCCGGCCACGGCAGGGGCCAGTGACAGCGGCTCCGGCGACCGGCACCCGTCGTCCGGCGGACTGTCCGCCGTGATCCGCTACACGGAGTACGGCGTCCCGCACATCGTGGCCAAGGACTACGCGAACCTCGGCTTCGGCACCGGCTGGGCCCAGGCGGCCGACCAGGTGTGCACCCTCGCCGACGGCTTCGTGACCGTGCGCGGCGAGCGCTCGCGCCACTTCGGCCCGGACGCGTCGCCCGACGGCTCGCTGTCGTCCGCCACCAGGAACCTGTCGAGCGACCTGTACTTCACCGGGGTACGGGAGGCGGGCACCGTCGAGAAGCTGCTGGCCACGCCCGCCCCCGCCGGCCCCAGCCGGCAGATCAAGGAGTCGATGCGCGGCTGGGCCGCCGGGTACAACGCCTGGCTCGAACAGAACCGTGTCACCGATCCGGCCTGCGCGGGCGCCGACTGGGTGCGCAAGGTGACACCGCTGGACGTGGCCCGGCGCGGCTTCGCGATCTCCGTGCTGGGCGGCCAGGGCCGCGCGGCGGACGGCATCACCGCCGCGACGCCGCCGGGCTCCGCGCCCGTCGCAGGGGCCGACCCCCGGCGGGCGGCGGTGGCGGCGCGCGAGCTGTTCGCCTCGGACGGCGCCGAGATGGGGTCCAACGCGGTGGCGTTCAGCGGGAAGACCACCGCCAACGGGCGCGGACTGCTGCTGGGCAATCCGCACTACCCCTGGCAGGGGGGCCGGCGGTTCTGGCAGTCGCAGCAGACCATCCCGGGTGAACTCAACGTCTCCGGCGCGTCGTTGCTGGGCACGACCATCGTCGGCATCGGCTTCAACGACAGGGTGGCCTGGAGCCACACGGTGGCGACCGGCGTCACGCTCAACCTGCACCAGCTGACGCTGGACCCGGCCGACCCGACGGCGTACCTCGTGGACGGCAGGCCGGAGCGCATGACCAAGCGGACGGTGTCCGTACCGGTCAAGGGCGGCCCGCCGGCCACCCGGACCCAGTGGTGGACCCGCTACGGGCCGGTCGTCACCGCGCTCGGCCCGTCCCTGCCCCTGCCCTGGTCGGCGACGACGGCGTACGCCCTGAACGACCCGAACGCCGCCAACCTGCGGGGCTCCGACACCGCCCTGGGGTTCGCCAAGGCCCGCTCCACGCGGGACATCCACACCACCCTGCGCCGCGTCCAGGGCCTGCCGTGGGTCAACACCGTCGCGGCGGACTCCGCCGGCCACTCGTTCTTCAGTCAGTCGCAGGTCCTGCCCCGGATCACCGACGAGCTGGCGGGGCGCTGCTCGACGCCGCTCGGGAAGGCGACGTACCCGGCGTCCGGGATCGCCGTACTGGACGGGTCGCGCGCCGACTGCGCGCTCGGCTCGGACGAGGACGCGGTGCAGCCGGGGATCTTCGGCCCGTCGAGGATGCCCGTGCTCAAGGACGCGCCGTACGCCGAGAACTCCAACGACAGCGCCTGGCTGACCAATGCCGACCGGCCGCTGACGGGGTACGAGCGGATCTTCGGCACGGTGGCCACGCCCCGCTCGCTGCGCACGCGCGGCGCGGTGGAGGACGTGTCGGCCATGGCGCGGAAGGGCCGGCTGACGGTCGACGACCTGCAACGCCAGCAGTTCGCCAACCGGGCGCCCGCCGGTGACCTGGCGGCGGCCGACGCGGCGAAGGCGTGCACGGCGCTGGCCGCCGAACGGCCCGGCGACGGTCTGGAGGAGGCGTGCGAGGCGCTGGGGCGGTGGGACCGCACGGTGAACACCGACAGCGCCGGTGCGCTGCTCTTCGACCGGTTCTGGCGCAGGCTGGCGGGGTCGGTGCCCGCAGGGGAGCTGTGGAAGGTGCCGTTCTCCCCCGCCGATCCGGTGCGTACGCCGCACACCCTCAACACGGCCGCTCCCGGGTTCGCGACCGCCCTCACCGGCGCGGTGGCGGAGCTGAGGGCGGCGGGCATCGAGCTGGACGCGCGGCTGGGCGAGCACCAGTTCGCCGTACGCGGCGGCGAGCGCCTGCCGCTGCACGGCGGCACGGAGTCGCTCGGCATCTGGAACAAGATCGAGCCCGTGTGGGATCCGGCGGGCGGCGGCTACACGCGGGTGACGACCGGCTCCAGTCACATCCAGGCGGTGGGCTGGGACGGCGGACGCTGCCCGGTGGCTCGCACCCTGCTGACGTACGCCCAGTCGTCGAACCCCTCGTCGCCGCACTACAGCGACCAGACCCGGCTGTACTCGGGGGAGCGCTGGGTGCGGTCGCGGTTCTGCGAGAAGGACATCCTCGCCTCGCCAGACCTGCGGGTGGAGCGGGTGCGCGAACGCTGACGCCTCGGCGTGGCGCGGCCTGATGACGACGGGGACCTCACCGTGCGGTGAGGTCCCCGTCGTGCCCGTGGGGGGCGTCCGGAAAGTGCGTCACAGGGCGCGCTCGTGGCCCTCCCAGTACGGCTCGCGCAGACGGCGCTTGTAGAGCTTGCCGTTCGGGTCGCGGGGCATCGTCTCGACGAAGTCGACGCTCCTCGGCCGCTTGAAGGCGGCCAGGTGCCGCTCGCAGTGCGCGAGGACGGCGGCGGCGAGCGCGTCGCCGGGGGCGTGGCCCTCGGCGGGTTCGACGACGGCCTTGACCTCCTCGCCCCAGTCCGCGTGCGGGATGCCGAAGGCGGCGGCGTCCGCGACGGCCGGGTGGCTCAGGAGGGCCGCCTCGATCTCGGCGGGGTAGATGTTGACGCCACCGGAGATGATCATGTCGATCTTCCGGTCGCGCAGGAAGAGGTAGCCGTCCTCGTCGAGCACGCCGAGGTCCCCGACGGTGAAGAAGTCGCCGATGCGGTTCTTCCTCGTCTTGCTCTCGTCCTTGTGGTAGCTGAAGCCGCCGGTGCTCATCTTCATGTAGACCGTGCCGAGTTCGCCGGGCGGCAGGCGGTTGCCCTCGTCGTCGAAGACGGCGAGTTCGCTGATGGGCCAGGCCCTGCCGACGGTGCCGGGCTTCTTCAGCCAGTCCTCGGCGGTGGCGAAGGCGCCGCCGCCCTCGCTGGCCGCGTAGTACTCCTCCACGCAGTGGCCCCACCAGTCGATCATCGCCCGCTTGACGTGGTCGGGGCAGGGCGCGGCGCCGTGGACGGCGTGGCGCATCGAGGACACGTCGTACCGCGCGCGGACGTTCTCGGGAAGGGCGAGCAGCCGGTGGAACTGCGTGGGCACCATGTGGGTGTGCGTGCACGCGTACCGGTCGATCAGGCGCAGCATCTCCTCCGGCGTCCACTTGTCCATGAGGACGAGCGGATGGCCGATGTGCAGGGCCGCGCCGGCGAACTGGAGCACGGCGGTGTGGTACAGCGGTGAGCAGACGAGGTGGACGTTGTCGTCGAAGGGGCGGATGCCGAAGATGCCGAGGAAGCCGCCGAGGTAGGACTCCTCGGGGAGCCTGCCGGACAGCGGGCGGCGGATGCCGCGCGGGCGTCCGGTCGTTCCCGAGGTGTAGTTCATGACCCAGCCGAGGGTGCGGTCGGCAGGCGGTGACTCGGGCTGTCCTGTGAGCAGTTCGGCGTACGGGCGGAACCCGGGAACGTTCCCGACGGCGTAGCGGCGGTTCCCGGGAAGCCCCGCTTCGTCGGCCGCGTGGGTGGCGGCGTCGGCGAAGCGCTCGTGCGCGACGACCACCTTGGCACCGGAGTCGGCGACGATCCAGGCGATCTCGGGGCCCACGAGATGGTGGTTGACGGGGACGAGGTAGAAGCCGGCCTGGGAGGCGGCCAGGTAGGCGGTAAGGAACTCGGCGCCGTTGGGCAGGACGACGGCGAACGCGTCGCCCTCGCGCAGGCCGGCCGCGCGCAGTCCGTGGACCAGCCGGTTGGCGTCGCCGTGCAGCCGCCCCGCCGTCCACCGCTCGCCGTCCGGTGCGGTGAGAACCGTACGGGCGGGGTCCGCCGTCGCCTGGGCCCAGAAGCCGTTGGGCGGCTGGGTCGCGGTCATGACCGGTCGCCCCTTCCGGCGATACGGACGACACGGTCCACGGCACGCTCGAATCCGCGCGTGAGGTCGTCGAAGACGGCCTGGACGCTGCGTTCGGACGTCATACGGCCGACGATCTGGCCGACGGGAGTGCCGAGCAGCGGCCCGACCTCGTACTTCTGGATACGGGAGACGGCTTCGGCCACGAGGAGCCCCTGGAGCGGCATGGGCAGGGGGCCGGGTCCGCTCGGGTCGTCCCAGGCGTCGGTCCACTCGGTGCGCAGCTGGCGGGCGGGTTTGCCGGTCAGGGCGCGGGAGCGGACGGTGTCGCCGGACCCGGCGGCGAGGAGTTTGGCGGTGAGGGCGCGCGAGTGGAGGTCGGCCTCCTCGGTGGTCAGCCAGATGGAACCGAGCCAGGCGCCCTGGGCGCCGAGGGCCAGACCGGCGGCTATCTGTTCGCCGCTGCCGATGCCTCCGGCCGCCAGGACGGGCAGGGGGTGCACGGCCTCGACCACTTCCGGCACGAGCACCATGGACGCGATCTCGCCCGTGTGGCCGCCGGCCTCGTAGCCCTGGGCGACCACGACGTCGATGCCCGCCTCGGCGTGGTGCCTGGCGTGCCGGGCGCTGCCGGCGAGGGCGGCGACGAGGACGCCGTGGTCGTGGGCGCGGGCGACGACGTCGGCGGGCGGCGAGCCGAGGGCGTTGGCGAGCAGCTTGACCGGGTAGTCGAACGCGACGTCGAGCTGGCTGCGGGCCACCTCCTCCATCCAGCCGGTGATCCGCCACCCCGACGCCTCCCCCTCGGCGAGTTCGGGCACGCCGTGTTTGGCGAGGGTCTCCTCGACGTACCTGCGGTGCCCCTCGGGGATCATCGCCTCGACGTCGGCCTCGGTCACGCCCTCGACCTTCCTGGCGGGCATGACGACGTCCAGGCCGTACGGCTTGCCGTCGGTGTGTTCCGCCATCCAGTCGAGGTCGCGGGCGAGTTCGCCGGGCGCGGTGTAGCGGACGGCGCCGAGTACGCCGAACCCGCCCGCCCGGGTGATGGCGGCGGCCACCGCGGGGAAGGGTGTGAAGCCGAAGATGGCGTGCTCGACACCCAGTTTCTTGCTCAGCTCCGTCTCCATGGGCGGCAGGATGCCGCAGCGGGGCGGACGAGGGAAGAGATTTCCTGATGCAGCGTCAGGTTTCTTGGCCTCCGCCCGGTGGTTGACACCTCCTCGCCCCTGCAAGAAAGTTTCATCTGTTGAGCTTGTGGCGGAAGTTACTTTCACATTCACAAGGGGTGGCTCGTGACCGACGGTGCGGAGGACGTGGGAGCGGCAGCGGGCAGAGGCATCAGCCGGCGCAGTCTGGGCGGCATCGTGGCACTGGGCGGCGCCCTGGTGCTCGCGCCGTCGGCGGCCGGGCGGGCGGGCGCAGCGACCGGGCGGGCGGGCACAGCGGCGACCGCGCCGGGCGGTGGCCGTCCGACGCTGCGCCGCGGTTCGCCCGAACGCGCCGGGCTCCTCCCCGGCCCTCTGAACCAGCTCGTCACCGACGCCGAGCGCTACCTCGGCCCCTCCCCCAAGTACCCGTGGTACGCGGGCGCGGTGCTGCTCGCCGGACGGGGCGCAACGGTGGCGCTGCACCGGGCGATCGGATCGGCTGTGCGGTACGCGGCGTACGACGAGAAGACCGACACGGCGGTGGAGTTCCCGGCGGACCAGCAGATCGCGATGGCCGAGGACACGGTCTTCGACCTGGCGTCGGTCTCCAAGCTCTTCACCTCGATGCTGGCCGTGCAGCAGATCGAGCGAGGCGCCCTGGAGCTGGAGGCGAAGGTCGCCGCGTATCTGCCCGATTTCGGCGGCGCGGGCAAGCAGGAGATGACCGTACGCCAGCTGCTCACGCACACGTCGGGGTTCCGGGCGTGGATCCCGCTGTACAAGGAGCCGACATGGGAGGGGAAACTGCGGCTGCTGTGGAACGAGGCGCCGGCCAGCCCTCCGGGCACCAAGTACCTCTACTCGGACCTGAACCTGATCTCCCTCCAGCTGGTGCTCGAAGAGATCACCGGTCGCACTCTGGACGCACTGCTCCACGACGAGATCACCGCTCCGCTCGGGATGCACCGCACGCGTTTCAACCCGCCGCCCTCCTGGAAGCCGAAGATCGCCGCCACGGAGGACGCCAGGCCGCCCTGGTCGGGCCTCGACCGGGGCATGGTGTGGGGCGAGGTGCACGACGAGAACGCGTACGGGTTCGGTGGTGTCGCCGGTCACGCCGGCGTCTTCTCCACCGCGTGGGACCTCGCGATTCTCGCCCGTACGCTCCTCAACGGCGGCGCGTACGGGCGGGCGCGCATCCTGCGCCGCGAGTCGGTGGAGCTGATGTTCACCGACTTCAACACGGCGTTCCCCGGTGACGAGCACGGCCTCGGCTTCGAGCTCTACCAGCACTGGTACATGGGCGCCATGGCCACGCCGAGGACGGCCGGCCACACCGGGTTCACCGGCACCAGCCTGGTTCTCGACCCGTCCACCGACTCGTTCCTCGTACTGCTGGGCAACTCGGTCCACCCGGTGCGCAGCCGCCGCTCGGGCAGCGCCCCGCGCGTGGCCGCGGCCAACCACCTGGCCCGCGCCGTCGCGGTACGTCCGCGCCGAGGCCGCACCGCCTGGTTCTCCGGCACGGCCTCGGCCACCACGGCCACGCTCACGCTGCCCGGCGTGGCCCTCGACCCCGCCTCGCGGCGCCCGCACCTGCGCTGCTCGCTGTGGTGGGACACCGAGCCGGGTTCCGACCGGCTCTTCCTCGAAGCGTCGGCGGACGCGGGCGCCACCTGGCAGGCGGTCCCGTTCACGACCGTACGCAAGGGGCAGGAACCGCAGGCGCATCCGGCGGGGGCCGTCAGCGGGTGGTCGGGGCGCGTGTGGCACCGGCTGGACGCGGACCTCGCGGCCTGGCGCGGCAAGGAGGTGCGGCTGCGCTGGCGCTACCGGACCGACGCGCTGTACGTGGGGCGCGGGGCGTACGTCGACGGGCTGCGGGTCGGCGACGGCCGTCGCGTCCTGTTCGACGAGGCGAGGCCCGAGGACGCGGCCCGCGTCGAGGCGCACGGCTGGGTCGCTTCGGAGGACTGAGCGGACTGAGCGGGACGGAGCACAGGGGTGTCCGAGCGCGCCTGTGCCACGGCTCCTTCAGCAGTTCCGCCCCTCCGGCGCGCGGCACTCCGGCACTCCCTCCGGCGCGCGCGGCACCCCGGCATCCCTGTCCTCAGCCGTTCACAGCCGTCCTCAGCGGCCGAGAACCGCCATGGCCGCGTTGTGGCCGGGGATGCCGCTCACCCCGCCGCCGCGGACGGCGCCCGCCCCGCAGAGCAGGACGTTGGCGTGCGCCGTCCGGACGCCCCACCGGCCGGCCGCTTCCGGCCCGTCGGCGTACGGTTCGTCGGCGTACGGGAAGGCGAGTGGGCGGTGGAAGATGTTGCCGCCGGGCAGCCGCAGTTCCCTTTCGAGGTCGAGCGGGGTTTTCGCCTCGATGCAGGGGCGGCCGTTCTCATCGAGGGCGAGACAGTCGGCGAGCGGCTCTTCGAGGTACGCGTCGAGTTGCGCGAGGGTGGCCGCCAGGAGGTCGGCGCGGACCCCTTCGTTGTCGTGCGCGAAGAGACGGGCAGGGGTGTGCAGGCCGAAGAGCGTGAGGGTCTGGTAGCCCTGCGCGGCGAGCTCGGGGCCGAGGATCGAAGGGTCCGTCAGCGAATGGCAGTAGATCTCGGAGGGCGGAGCGCTCGGCAGTCGCCCCGCCGCGGCCTCTCCGTACGCGGCCGCCAGTTGGCCGTACCCCTCCGCCACGTGGAACGTTCCCGAGAACGCTTCCTTCGCTTCCACGGAACGGTCGCGCAGACGCGGCAGCCTGCGCAGCAGCATGTTGACTTTGAGCTGCGCCCCTTCAGTCGGTCCGGCGGCGGCCCCGGGAGCGGACGACGTGTCCCCCAGGAGCGACGCGAGTACGTCGGGCGAGGCGTTCACGAGAACGTGCCGGGCGGCCACAGTGCCCTCCCCCGTGTCGCCGCGGAACGTCACCTCGGCGCGGCTCCCGTCCGTGTCGAGGCGGGTCGCCTCGTGGCCGGTGACGATCTCGGCCCCCGCGGCCCGAGCCGCGTCCGCGAGCGCGTCGGTGAGCGCCCCCATGCCGCCCACGGGAACGTCCCAGTCACCCGTTCCGCCGCCGATCACGTGGTAGAGGAAACAGCGGTTCTGCAGCAGCGTGGGATCGTGCGCGTCGGCGAACGTGCCGATGAGGGCGTCCGTGAGGACGACACCCCGTACGAGATCGTGCGCGAAGTACTTCTCGATCGCGACGCCGATCGGCTCCTCGAAGAGCATCCGCCACGCCGCCTCGTCACCGACGCGCGCCCGCAGCGCCTCGCGGGTGGGGAGCGGCTCGGTGAGCGTCGGGAAGACACGCTCGGCCACCTGGCGCATGACGCCGTAGAAGGACTGCCAGGACGCGAACTCCGTGTCGCCGCCCGTGAGCCGGGCGAACGACTCCCTGGTGCGTTCCGCGCCGCCGCCGACCAGCAGGCCGCCGTGCCCGCTCGGCGTGTACGACGAGACGGTGCGCTTGCGCACGGCGAAGTCCAGCCCCAGGTCGCGGACGATCCGCCGGGGCAGCAGCGACACCAGGTACGAGTAGCGGGAGAGCCGGGCGTCGACTCCGGCGAAGGGGCGCGTGGACACCGCCGCGCCGCCGGTGCGGCCGAGGCGTTCCAGCACGAGGACCGAACGCCCCGCGCGCGCCAGATAAGCGGCGGCGACGAGGCCGTTGTGTCCGCCGCCGACGATCACCGCGTCATAGCTGTCCTGTACGGGCATGGCGTGCGCACTCCTGTCGCTGAGGGCTCGGTGGCTGTGCCGGCGTATCCGTACGTACCCCGGAACGGGTCACAGGTTCTCCGCGCCGCGCCGCTGCCGCAGCGCGGCCACCCGCCGGTACAGTTCGACGGCCTCCGCGCCGCGCCCGAGTTGCTCCAGGCAGTGGGCCTCGTCGTTGCGGCTGGCGAGGGCGTCGGGATGGTCGGCGCCCAGGACGCGTTCGCGGGCCTCGGCGACCTGCCGGTAGACGGCGAGCGCGTCGGACCACCGGCCGAGCCAGCCGAGGCCGACGGCGACCTCACGGCGGCTGACGAGCGTGTCGGGGTGGTCGGCGCCCAGGACGCGTTCGCGGATCGCGCACACGTCGCGGGCCTCCGCCAGCGCCTCCTCCCACCGGGCGAGGCGGCCGAGGTTGACGCCGAGGCCGTGCCGCGCGCGCAGCGTCTCCGGATCGTCCGGTCCCTGCGCCCGGGTGCGGTCGTCGACGAGCGCCCGGTAGAGCTCCAGCGCCTCGGCGCTGCGCCCCAGCCGCCCCAGGCTGATGCCCACCTCGTAGCGTGCGGCCAGCGTGTCCGGGTGATCGGCCCCGAGCGCCTGCGCGCGGGCCTGGGCCACCTCGCGGTACGTCTGGAGGGCCTCCGTCCAGCGCCCCAGCTGTCCGAGCGCGTACGCGACCTCGTACCGCGTGACGAGCGTGTCGGGGTGCGTCGCGCCGAGCACCCGGGCGCGGGCCGCCGCCACCTCGTGAGCCATGCGGTACGAGTCCTCCAGGCGCCCGAGCCTGCTCAGGTTGAACGCCAGGTTGTGCCGGCACCGCAGCGTGTCCGGGTGGTCGGCCCCCATCGTGCGTTCCCGGGAGGCGAGGACCGCGGCGTACACCTGGTGCGCCTCGAAGTGCCTGCCGAGCTGCCCGAGGACGTACGCCGTCTCCTGGCGCGCGGCGAGGGTCTCGGGGTGGTCGGGGCCCATGGTGCGCTCGCGTCCCTCCGCGACCCGGTTGAACTCGCGCAGGGCGTCGGCGGCGCGTCCGGTCCTGCTGAGCGTGAACCCGACCTCGTAGTGGCTGGCGAGGGTGTCGGGGTGGTCGGGGCCCAGGGTGTGTTCGCGCTCGGCGGCGACGGCCCGGTGCACCTCCCCGGCCTCGTCCCAGCGGCCGAGCCGGCCGAGGCTGAGTCCGGCGTTGTGCCTGCTGTTGAGGACGGCCAGCGCCTCGGGCGTCGGTGTGGGACGCTCCGGCCGGCGCGCGGCGGGAAGGGCGGCGGGCGCTCGCACGCCCGTCCCGGTGGTCCACTCACCCGTCAGCCCCGCGGAGTGGTCCGGCAGGCTCTGCGGAAGCGCCCGGGTGCCGCTCGCCTTGTGACCGGTGGTCATGCCGCGCGTCCAGGAGGGCAGCCGGGGCGCGCGGGACGGCGGCTGCTCGGGCCGCGGCAGCGGGCCGAGTGCGGCGACGGGGCCGGACGAGCGGCCTGCGGTCAGCCGGTGCGCCAGTTCCCTGGCGTCGGCCGGCCGCTCCTCGGGGGTCTTGGCGAGCAGGTCGAGCACGGCACGGTCGAAGAACGCGGGAAGCTCCGGCCGGTGGGTGCGCGGCGGCTCCGGCCGGGTGTCGCGGTGGCCGACGAGCACCGCCCAGGCGTCGTCGAGGTCGAACGGCGGCACGCCGGTGGCGATCTCGTACAGGACGCAGCCCAGCGAGTAGAGGTCGCTGCGGTGGTCGACCTCCACGCCGCTGATCTGCTCGGGCGACATGTAGTGCGGGGTGCCCATGGCGATTCCGGTGCCGGTGAGCCGGGAGGTGAACCCGATGTCGTGGCCCAGGCGCGCGATGCCGAAGTCGCAGATCTTCACCGTGCCGTCGGTGAGCCGCATGATGTTGGCCGGTTTGAGGTCGCGGTGGACGATGCCCTGTTCATGGGTGTACGCGAGGGCCCAGGCGACCTGCTCCGCGATGTCGACGACGTCGGAGACGTCCAGCGGGTGCGCCTTGTTGTCCTCCAGGAGCTGGCTGAGGTTGCGCCCGTCGAGCAGTTCCATCACGAGGTAGAGGACGCCGTCGTGCTCGCCGAAGTCGTGGACGACGGTGACGCCGCGGTGCTGGAGGGCGGCCGCGACGCGGGCCTCCCTGCGGAAGCGTTCGCGCAGCACTCCGGTGAACGACGGGTCGTGCTGGGGGCCCACCGGCTTGAGGCATTTGACGGCGACCTTCCGCCCCAGCGACTCATCGTGGGCACGCCACACCTCTCCCATGCCCCCGCGCCCGATCTGGTCGAGCAGCCGGTACCGGCCCTGGATCAGCCTGGTGTCCGCCATCTCCCGCTGTCGCCCCCGTCACTCCGCTGCGCCCTCCCCGGCCCGTCCAGTATGGACGCCTGTCTGCGGAGTTTGTACGGTGCGGGGCGCGCGTCGGGGCCGGGGAAGGCCGTCGCCCCCGGAAGGTGACGGAACCGGCGGTTGCCACCGCACAGGCGGCGGGTTGGAGCGCGGGCCCGTCACGGTTGACGACGTGCGGGCGGGCGGCGGCCCCGGGGCGGGTGCGGAGCGTACGTACAGCTCAGGGGCGCGGGAGGCAGTGCGGCATGCACCCAGCCGGCCACGCGTCGGCGGCAGTGACGGGCGCACCGGAGGTTTGCGAAGCGAACGGCCTGCCGCGTCGCTCAGCGGCGGTTCCGGCTCTTGGTCTCCTCGCCGGCCTTGTCGCACGTCACCCACTCGCCGGTTTCCCCACACCGGCCGTACCGGCCCTCGTCCAGCAACTGCACCGGGCGGCCTATGTCCTGTACGCGTTCCCGCGCGCCGCGGAGGAGGATGTCCTGGTGGTGAGCCCGAACGCCCGTTTCCTCGACTGCATCTCCCAGGTCCTGCCCTCGCTCGGAGAGAACGACGTCCTCCTGGCGACGGCGCCTGTGCGCGATCACCGTCCGGCCCGCCTGACGACTCCGCGCCCGCGTCGTCGCCGCGGGCGCACCCGGCGCGGTACGGACACCCGCCCGCGCGCCCGGGGCCGTGCGCCGCCCCGACGTCAGCGGCGTACGCGCGGCATTCCCAGGCCGATCCACGAGATGATCTCGCGCTGGATCTCGTTGTTGCCGCCGCCGAAGGTGAAGATGACCGCGCTGCGGTAGCCGCGTTCCAGTTCACCGCGCAGGACCGCGCCCGCCGATCCCTCCTTCAGCGGTCCGGCCGCGCCGACGACCTCCATCAGCCAGGCGTAGGCGTCGCGGCGGGCCTCGGAGCCGTAGACCTTCACGGCGGAGGCGTCCTGCGGGGTGAGCGTGGCGTGCTGGAGGGCCGAGACCATCTGCCAGTTGAGGAGCTTCATCGCGTCGAGTCTGGTGTGGGTCCTCGCGAGCCGGCCGCGCACCCAGCCGAGGTCGATGACGCGGCGCCCGTCCGCGAGCTTCGTGCCCGCCGCCCAGCGCTGGACGTCGTGCAGGGCGCGGATGGCCATGGTGCCGTGGGCGGCGAGGGTGACGCGTTCGTGGTTGAGCTGGTTGGTGATGAGCCGCCAGCCCTTGTGCTCGTCGCCGACGCGGCGGGAGACGGGAACGCGGATGTTCTCGTAGTAGCTCGCCGTGGTGTCGTGCGAGGCGAGGGTGTTGATGAGGGTGCACGAGTAGCCGGGGTCGCTCGTGGGGACCAGCAGCATGGTGATGCCCTTGTGGGGAGGCGCGTCCGGGTCGGTGCGGACCGCGAGCCACACCCAGTCGGCGGTGTCCCCGTTGGTGGTCCAGATCTTCTGCCCGTTCACGACGTAGTGTCCGGTCGTCCCGTCGCCCTCGCGTACGGCGCGGGTCTTCAGGGCGGCGAGGTTGGTGCCCGCGTCGGGCTCGCTGTAGCCGATCGCGAAGTCGATCTCGCCGGCGAGGATGCGGGGCAGGAAGTACGCCTTCTGTTCCTCCGTGCCGAACCGCATGATCGTCGGGCCCACGGTGTTGAGGGCCATCAGCGGCAGCGGTACACCGGCCTGCGCGGCCTCGTCGAAGAAGATGAACTGTTCCACCGGCGAAAGACCCCGCCCGCCGTACTCCTCGGGCCAGCCAACACCGAGCCAGCCGTCCGCGCCCAGGCGGCGGACGGTGGCGCGGTAGAAGCGCTTCTGGGCCGCCGGTTCGGCGTACCGGGCGTAGGCGTCGTCGGGTACCAGCTCGGCGAAGTACGCACGCAGTTCGGCGCGCAGGCGCGTCTGCTCAGGTGTGTATGCGAGGTGCACGGGCCCTCCGGGGTGTCGCAGTCCCTACGGCGGCGCACACACTAGAACGTGTTTCAAGAATCCGGAAGGGTCTGTGACGCCCCGTCGTGGCCGCCGCGCGGGTGCGGCAGGTCCGCCAGCAGGCCGGACATCGTCTCGGCGGCGTCGACCGACGCCCGCGCACAGCAGTTGTTGAACAGGACGTGCACCTGATCCACGCGCTGTGCGAGCGCGCGGACGCGCGGGACCCAGCCCTCCAGTTCGTCGCGGGTGTAGTGGTGCCGGTACTTGCTCTCCTTGGTGCCGGTTCCCCAGTGCGGGCTGCGTCCGTGGAACCGCACGACGGAGAGCCCGGGCGCCGTCGCCTCCGCGACGGGCGGCACCGAATCGGGCAGTCCCTGAAGGGTGTCCACGGCCACCAGTGCCATGCCCCGTTCGCGCAGGAACCGCGTCGTCTCGGCGACACGGTCCGGTGCGAGCCACTGCGGGTGCCTGAACTCGACGGCGATCGGCGCCCCGGTACGTTCCGCGCACTCCTCCATGTACGCCTGCGCACGGGCTCCCGGGCGGAACCAGGGCGAGAACTGGAACAGCACGCTGCCCAGCCGGCCGGCCTCGCGATGCGGCGCGCGGCCGGCCCTGAACCTCTCCCACAGCTCTTCCACCGCGCCGGCCGACATCCGGGAGCTGCGGACCCACGCGGTCGGTTCGAGGCCCGTCGGCCGCAGCGCCGCCGGCAGTGCGCCCACCCGGGCCCCGTGCCCGGTGAGGAGGGCGAACGCCTTCACGTCGAAGAGGAAGCCCTCGGGGGTGCGTTCCGCCCACAGGGCGCTGACCCGCTCGGAAGGCAGCGCGTAGAAGGTGCTGTCCGCCTCGACGACGGGGAACCGGGTGGCGTAGTGCCGCAGCCGCCCCTCGGCCCCCCTGGCCCCCGGCGGGTACCAGCCGCTGGACACCAGCGCGGGATCGGTCCACGAGCAGGTGCCCACGAGAATGTCTCCCATGGTCAGTCGGTGGACAGGGCCTCCAGGAGCTCTCCGACCCGTGGATCGGGCAGCGCCCTGGCCACGTCGGCCTGGGCGATCATGCCGACCAGGCGGTGCTCGTCGACGACCGGGACCCTGCGCACCTTGTGGCGCGTCATCGTACGGAGCACCTGCTCGACGTCGTCGTCGGCCTGTACGAACACCACATCGCCGCAAGCGAGTTCGGCCGCCTTCGTCGTGTGCGGGTCCTTGCCCGCGCCGAGCGCCCGCACCACGATGTCGCGGTCGGTGACCATGCCCTTGAGCTTGTCGTCGGTTCCCCAGACCGGCAGCGCACCCACGCCGAGCCGCGCCATCAACCGGGCGGCGTCCGCGAGGGTTTCCTGCTCGCCCACGCACTCCGCGCCCTTGGCCATGATCTGGCGTGCGGTTGTCATCGTCCCTCCCGACGTCGATGTGACGGTCCGTTCGCTGGAGTCCGTCGGGTACCCGGACGCCCGGCGGGCAACCGTCCGCCGGCGATGGCTGGTGTCGCACCAGGGGTAGCTGCGGCTGCGGCGGCACGTGCAGACGGCCACCATGAACCGGTCGGAGCGGGCGGTCGTGCCGTCCGCCAGCGTGATCTCCACCGGCCCCTCGACGAGCACCGGCCCCTGGGGATCGACGACGACCCGCCGGGCGGGGGGCGCGTCCCGCGTCTCGGAAGAATCAGGTTCGCCTGGCACGGATCACCACCAGCTCCTCTTTCGTCTCGCCCGGGTCCACCAGACCCCGGGTCTCCAGCCACGCGGCGTGCCGCCGCATCACCGGGCCGTACGGCACCGTCTCCCGGGCCACGGGTTCGGCCCGCAGCCCCTGAGCGTTCAGGGCGTCCACGGTGGCGCCCACGCCGCACAGCGCCGAGTGCACGACCAGGAGCACACCGCCCGGCCTCAGCAACGGCGGCGCCTGTACGCACAGCCGGTCCAGCACCGCCCGCCCGTCCACACCCGCCCACCAGGTCAGATCGGCGCTCTTCGCCGGTACGTCGCCGGGCGAGGCGACGTACGGTGGATTGGACAGGATCAGATCGAAGCTCTCCCCCGCGAACGAGGTCAGCAGGTCCCCGCGGCGTACACGGATCGGGTGTCCCCGCAGCCGGGCGTTCAGCCGTGCCGCGAGGACGGCTCTGCGCGACAGGTCGGTGGCGGTGACGCTCGCGGCGCCGCATTCCGCGGCCACCAGAGCGAGCGCACCCGTGCCGGTGCCGACGTCGAGCACATCGGCGCCGAGCGTCCGCGGTTCCTCCCGCGTCACCCGTGCGAGCAGTTCGGTGTCTTCCAGTGGGGCGTAGACACCAGGTGGTCTGAGTAGGCGCATGGGACGGGGGTACCTCAAAGTGCCCTGGTCATAACGGCCCCTGCCGTAAGGAGCAGCAAATGAGGGATGTCCCCGCCCGCCCCTTTTCGTACTGGATGGAATACGGCGACGCCGAGGCGCACCCCCCGCCGCCCGACGGGCTCGACGTGGACGTGGCCGTGATCGGCGGAGGCATCGCCGGGATCTGTACGGCATGGGAACTCGCGCGGGCCGGAAAGGGCGTCGCCCTGCTGGAGGCGGGCCGTATCGCCGCGGGCGTCACCGGCAACACCACGGCCAAGCTGTCGGCCCTGCACGGAGTCGCCTACCAGCGGCTGCGCAGCACGCGCGGCCCGGAGGGGGCGGCCCTGTACGCGCGGTCGCAGCAGGACGCCATCGGCCACGTGGTGGCCGTGTGCGAGGAGCTGGGGATCGACTGCGACCTGGAACGCACCCCCGCGTTCACGTACGCCGAGACGCCCTCCGAGGCGTCCACGGTCGAGGCCGAGGCGGAGGCGGCGCGTGCCGCCGGGCTGCCCGCATCGTTCGTGAAGGAGACGGGGCTGCCGTTCCCCGTCGCGGGCGCGGTACGCGTCGAGGAACAGGCCCAGTTCCATCCGCGCAAGTACCTGTACGCCCTCGCCGCCGACCTGGAGCGGCGCGGCGGGCAGATCTTCGAGGGGGCCAGGGTCGTCGGGCTGCGCGAGGGCGAGCCGTGCCGGCTGACGACCGAGGACGGGCGCACGGTCTCGGCCCGCGACGTCGTGGTCGCCACGCACTACCCCGTCTTCGACCGCTCGCTGCTCTTCGCCCGGCTGAAACCGCACCGCGAGCTGGTGGTGGCCGGGGTGATCCCGGCCGCGCAGGACCCGGGGGGCATGTACCTCACGCCCGAGGGATCGACCCGTTCCGTGCGGACGGCTCCGTACGGCGACGGGGAACGGCTGCTCATCGTGACCGGTGAGAAGTTCACCCCGGGAGCGGGCCGTGTCGAGGAACGGTACGAGCGGCTGGAACAGTGGACCACGCGGCGCTTCCCCGACGTACGGCTCACCCACCGGTGGGCGGCCCAGGACAACGAACCGACGGACGGCGTGCCGTTCGTCGGCGCGCTCCACGCCCGCGCGCGCCACGCCTACGTGGCGGCCGGCTTCAACGGCTGGGGCATGGCGAGCGGCGTGATGGCCGGCAAGCTGCTCGCCGCCCGGATCACCGGGCAGAAGCTGCCCTGGACCGACCTGTACGACCCGGTGCGCCTCCAGCCGGTCAAGGAGGCTCCCGCCCTGTTGCGGTTCCAGGCCGCGGCGGCCGGGCACTTCGTGGGCGACCGGCTGCCGTTCGTGACGGGCAGCGGGCCCGCATCGGCGATCGCGCCCGGCAGTGGCGCGGTGGTGCGCAGCGGCGCCCGTCATGTGGCGGTGCACCGCGACGACGCGGGGGAACTGCACGCACTGTCGGCCCGGTGCACGCACCTGGGCTGCCTGGTGCGGTTCAACGACGGGGAACGCACCTGGGAGTGCCCGTGCCACGGCTCCCGCTTCGGCGTCGACGGCGAGGTGCTCCAGGGACCCGCCGTACGTCCCCTGGCAAAGATCGACGACTTCGAGGACGACGACAAATGACAGCTGTCGCTGAGCTGCCCCCCTCGCGCGGGCCCCTGTCCGGGGCCGTCCGGGACATATTGCTCGGCTCTCCCCCGGACGCCGGGCCGCTTCTCGACGAGGCCGCTTCCGCGGACCCCTTCGGGGACGATCTCCAGCTCGCCCTGTACCTGGCGTACGAACCGCACTACCGGGGCTTCCGGGGCGTCCCCGACACGCGCGAGTGGGACCTGGACCTGCTGCGGCTGCGCGGGGCCATGGAGGTCGCGTTCCTGGGTGCGCTGCGCGCGGCGTCGGCCGGGGACCCCGGCGGCGCGGACGACGACGTGGACGCGGAACTCGACGCGCTGCTCGTCGAGCCGGTCGAGGGCCACGGCGTGTCCCACGAGCTGATGCACGACGGCACCTGGGAGCGGATGCGCGAGTACCTGGCGCACCGGTCGCTGTACCAGCTGAAGGAGGCGGACCCGCAGGCGTGGGTGATTCCCCGCCTCGAAGGTCAGGCGAAGGCGTCCCTGGTGGCCGTCGAGTACGACGAGTTCGGCGCCGGACGCGGGGCCCACGTGCACGCCAGGCTGTTCGCCGACCTCATGGAGGGGGCGGGGCTGGACGCGCGCTACGGGCTGTACCTGGAGTTCGCGCCCGCCGTCACCCTCGCTCCCGTCAACGCGATGTCGCTGTTCGGTCTGCGTCGTGCCCTGCGCGGCGCCATGGTGGGGAACTTCGCGACCCTGGAGATCACCTCGCCGCCGGGCGCCCGCCGGATGGCGAAGGCGCTGGAGCGGCTGGGCGCCGGCGAACAGTGCACCCGGTTCTTCACCGAGCACGTCGAGGCGGACGCGGTGCACGAGCAGGTGATGCGCCGGGACGTGATCGGGGACCTGCTCGCCAGGGAGCCGGAGCTCGCCGCTGACGTGGCCTTCGGCATCCGGGCGAGCGTGCTGCTGGAGTCCCGCTGGGAGCAGCACGTGCTGGACGCCTGGCGGGAGGGCCGCAGTTCGCTGCTGCCCGGCGCGCCCGGCATCAGCCGCCCCGCACCGACTCGATGAGCTCCAGGGCGTGCCCCAGGCCCTTCGGCCGGTGCACGCCCTCCGTGGGGCGCGTACGGCTCCAGCCGGGCCCGGCCACCAGTACGGCGGGACGGGTGCGCGCCCCCTTGATGCCCCAGGCCGTGGCGCGCAGGAGACGGGGCAGGGTGCGGTCGGCGGTGGGGCGCGTCTGGGACCACAGGACGACACCGGAGGGCCCCGTCCTGCGTACGGCCTCGGTCAGGGCGCCGACGGGCACCGCCGCCCCGAACATCCGCACCGGCGTCCCCCGTTCGCCCAGGGCCGCCGCCAGGGCCTCCAGTGCGAGGGTGTGGCCCTCACCGGGCGCGCAGGCGAGCAGGACGGGGCGGCCGTCGGCCGGATCCGCCCGGTCGCGCCCGTACGCGGGCTCCTGGGGCGGGGGGCGGCGCAGGGCGCAGGAGATGTGCCACGACAGGAGGTGCTCGGCCTCGACGTACCGTTCGGCCGCCTCGTCGCCGCTCGCGGCCCAGGTGCGGCCGATGGCGCGCAGGGCGGGCGTCATCACGTCCTCCCAGGCGGCCACCAGGCCGCGGTGGGCGACGGTGGCGGCGAGGAGGGCGTCGAGGAGGGGCGAGTCGAGCCGTACGGCGGCCCGGCACAGGCCCCGGGCCACCCTCGCCGTGTCCGCCGGGTCGGGCCCGTCCGCCGGACGGGTCCTGTCCGGCCGTACGCCGGTGACCACCGCCGGGCCCGGGCCCGCGTCGTGCGCCGACGGCCCGCCGCCGGTGCGCGGGCCGGGCACCGGCACGGCGGCGGGACGGGGAGGCCGCCGGGACTCGCCGCCGTCCGGGGTACGGGCCAGCCTGGCGGCCTCCGCCGGGGCGACGCCCTTCGCGGTGAGCCGGCACATGCGCTCCAGTACGGCCACGTCGGCGGGCTTCCACCGCCGGTGCCTGCCCCCTTCGCGGTCGGCGGGTCCCAGTCCGTAGCGCCGGTCCCAGGACCGCAGTGTCGTCGGTGCGACACCCAGCCGCAGGGCGAGCGCCCCGGTGGTCAGTCCGGCGTCCTGCGAAGGCTGTCGTGCCACGTCCATGCCACGGACGATACGACGCACGAACGATGCGAGTTGCCCGGTCCCCGGAGCCGGTCCGAAGGTGGTCACGCGAAGGACGGCGGCAGGCCCGCGGTTCCGGGGCATCCGTGCGGTCGGCCGTACGGATGCCGCCGGGCACGCCGACAGGGCAGGCCGCGCGCAGAGGCGTCACCGGAGCAGCGGCCCCGTGACGCCGGACCGGCCGCCCGGCCCGCTCCAGGGCTCCCCCCGGGGTCGGGCGGCCCACACCCGCACCGCGCCCCGCACGGGACGGCCTGTGCGGGGCGCGGTGCGTAGTGCGGGTGTGGCGTCGGACTGTTCTAAGGAAGCTGGGTGTCGATCGCCGCTCGGCCCTCCTTCTCCAGCCGGCGCCGCGCCCACTCCAGAGTCGCCGGGGTCACGTCGCGCCCGGAGGAGAGCACCAGGTCCTCGGGCGTCACGTCGTCGGTGGCGCCGGTGTGCAGCAGGCTGTCGGGGGTGACCTCCGACGGCTTCGGCCTCGCAACGGATTCCTCGCTCATACCGCCTCCTTGTTTCGTCGATCAGTCGGCATTCTGGTTCCCGCATACCCGCGGCGCATCCGGTGAACATCCGGGAAACCGGTCGTTCTCCCGTTCCGGATGCGAGGGGCCGCCGCCTGCGGGAGCGTGGGCAATGTGGGGCAACCCCATCGGGCCGAACGAGGCACGGAGTGGGACATGAGCGAAGACAACACGGTTCCTCCCGAGGACGACGGCGTGCTCGACGCGCAGGACACACTCGAGAGCGACGACCTGGAGTACGACCCGCTCGACGCGGGGCTGGCGCCCCCGGAGCACTGGTCGCCCGCGGAGTTCTTCGGCAACACCGCCGAGGAGGCGCACCGGGGCGAGTCGCTGGACCAGCTCCTGTCCGAGGAGGAGCCGGACGTCGATCCGGACGCCTCCGACGACGAGGAGGACGACGACGAGCTCAAGGGCCTCGACGAGGAACTCGAGGAGCTCGAGGGCCTCGACGGGGAACTGGAGGACATGTAGCCGGGGAACCGCGGCCGGCGGCTGCGCGGACTACTGCCCCCGGCCGGCTGAACCGTCCTGCCCGCTCGCATCGCCGTCGCCCTGCCCTTCCTGCCCGTACCGCCGCTCGAATCGCGCGACCCGCCCCTCCGTGTCCACCGTCCGTGCCCTGCCGGTGTAGAACGGGTGGCTCTCCGACGAGATCTCGACATCGACGACGGGGTACGTGTTGCCGTCGTCCCACTCGATGGTGTTCTCGCTGGTGGCCGTCGACCGGGTGAGGAACGCGTACCCCGCGGCCCGGTCCCGGAAGACCACCTGCTGGTAGGAGATGCTGGCGTCCGGCTTCACGACTGGCTCCTCGCCTCGTGGTACGGGGGAAGTACGCGCGTACGGATCGGGCCCTCCCAGGCTAAGCCGGACCGCGCCCGTCGGCATCCGTCGCCGGCCCGCCCGCGCTCCCCCGGGCCGCCGCTCCCCGGAACGTGGCGCGGTACGCGCTCGGCGACACGCCCAGCGCCGTGGGCAGGTGCCGGCGGAGGGACACCGCCGTACCGAAGCCGACCGCCGCCGCCACCCGGTCGACCGGCAGGTCCGGCTCCTCCAGCAGATCGCAGGGCGCGGTCGACGCGCTGCGCGGTGAGCCACTGGAGGGGCGTCTGCCCCGCCTCCTCGCAGAAGCGGCGCGAGAACGTGCGTGTGCTCATCGCGGCGCGGTCGGCCAGGCCGCGCAGGCTCACGGGGCGGTCCAGGTGCTCCAGCGCCCAGGTGCGGGCGGGTGCGGTGGAGGACCGGCGCGCAGCGGTGACGGGGCGCGGGATGTACTGCGCCTGGCCGCCGTCGCGGTGCGGCGGGACGACCGTGCCGCGGGCCACCTCGTTGGCGACCCGCGAACCGTGGTCACCGCGGATCATGTGCCGGCACAGGTCGATGCCCGAAGCGACGCCCACCGCCGTGAGGACGCCGTCCTCGTCGGTGTGGAGCACGTCCGGGTCCACTCGTACGTCCGGGTGCAGCCGCTGGAGGTCGGCGGCCGAGCGCCAGTGCGTCGTGGCGCGCTTCCCGTCGAGCCGATGCTGTGCGGGATGGGTGCGCTGCTGGCGCCGGCGGTTGTACGCCCCGGGGGCCCGGCCCGGCCCCTTACCCCGGCCGGGACGCGGACAAGCCAAGACCGACAGAATTCAGGCAAAGGCATGACTACGTAAGGAAACTGCTCGTAATCGGCCTGTACGGTGCCCGGCATGGACGGGGTCCGGGGCGCACGCTCCTTCGGGGAAGAACTGCGGCGTCTGCGAAGCGAGCGGGGCATCTCGCTCACGGCGCTGGCCCGGTCGATCCACTACAGCAAGGGTTACCTGAGCAAGATCGAGAACGGTGGCAAACCGCCCACGCCGGACGTGGCCAGGCGCTGCGACGAGGCGCTGGAGGCGGGCGGCGCCCTGCTGCGCCTCGTCGCCGACGTACCGCCCGCGCGCCGCCCGCCGTCACCCTCGCCGTCCGCGTCAGCCGCACCGTCCTCGTCACCGCCGTCCCCGTTGTCACCGCTGTCACCGCTGTCACCCTCGTCATCGTCGTCACCGGTGTCGCAGCGACTGCCGGATCCGGCCGACGCCGTGTGCCCGTACCGGGGTCTCGCCGCCTTCGGCCCCGAGCATGCGCAGTGGTTCTTCGGCCGTGAACGGGCCACGGCCGAGCTGGTGGGCAGGCTCGCCGAGCGCATCGGCAGCGGGCCCCTCGCGGTCGTCGCCTCGTCCGGAGCCGGCAAGTCGTCGCTGCTGCGGGCCGGGCTTGTGCCCGCGCTGCGGCGTGGCGCCCTGCCCGTCGAGGGGTCGAGCGGCTGGCCGGTGGTGGTGTGCACGCCCACCGCGCACCCGCTGAAGGAGTTGCTGCGGTGCGTGACCGGTGCGCTGGGGACCGGGATCACGGTGACCCCCGAGTCGCTGCCGGCGCGGCCCGAAGGGCTGGCCGAGGTCCTGCGCCCGGTGCTGGGCACGCGTCGGCTGGTGCTGCTGGTGGACCAGTTCGAGGAGACGTTCACCCTGTGCGCGGACGAGGCGGAGCGGCGCGCGTTCGTCGCGGCGCTGTCCGCGCTCGCGATCCCCCGCGCCTCGCCCGGCGGGCCGGACAGCGGGCCGGGCGGTGAACCTCCCCCGGCCGCGGTGGTGCTGGGCGTACGGGCCGATTTCAGCGGCCGGTGCCTCGACCACCCGGAGCTCGCGGCCGTGTTCTCGCACGGACTGTTCGCGCTCGGCCCCATGACCGGCGCCGAGCTGCGCGAGTCCATCACGCTCCCCGCCCGGCGCGCGGGACTGACCTTGGAGCCCGGTCTCGTGGGCCTGCTGCTGCGAGACGTGGGCGTCGGCGGCGTCGGCCGGGGCGTCGGCCCGGACGACCTCGCGCCCGCCTCCCCCGGCGCGCTGCCCCTGCTCGCCCACGCCCTGCTGGTCACCTGGCAGCAGCGCACCGGTAGCACGCTGACCGTCACGGGTTACGAGACGACCGGCGGCATCCACGGCGCGATCGCGCGGACGGCCGAAGCGGTGTTCACCCGGCTCCGCCCCGCCGAGCAGGCGATGGCGCGGCGGGTGCTCGTGCGGCTTGTTCAGGTCGGCGCGGGGGACGGCGGCGCCGAAGCGGGCGGCGGCGACGCGGCGACCCGGCGCAGGGCGAGCCGGGGGCTGCTGCTGGAGCAATCGCCCGACCGGCGGGCGGTGGAGACGGCGCTCGACGCGTTCGTCCGGGCCCGGCTCGTCACGGTCGACAGCGACACCGTGGAGATCACCCACGAGGCGCTGCTGCGGGCGTGGCCCCGGCTGCGCGGCTGGATCGGCACCAACCGGGCCGGGCTGCTCATCCACCAGCAGCTCGCCGAGGCCGCCGCCGAGTGGGTGCGCGAGGACCGCGACCCCGGGCTCCTGTACCGGGGGACGCGGCTCGCCGCCGTGCGGGAGTGGGCCGAGCAGGCCGACGGACGCGAGGAACTGGGCGCGTACGAGCGCGAGTTCCTCGACGCGAGCCGGGCGCAGGAGGTGGCCGGGAGGGAGGCCCAGCGGCGCCGGATCCGCACCCACCGCAGGCTGCTGGTGCTGCTGGGGGCGCTGCTCGTGCTGGCGCTCCTCGCGGGCGGGACGGCGTTCCACCAGCGTTCCCGCGCCGTCGACGAGCGCCGGGTCGCCCAGTCCCAGGCGATGGCGGTACGGTCCGGCGCGCTGGCGTCGGGGCAGCCGGAGGCGTCGATGCGCCTGGCGGCCGAGGCGTACCGCACGGCGCCGACCACCGAGGCGCGCGGCGCGCTGCTCAGTACGCAGGCGCAGCACTTCGCGGGCCGCCTCGCCGGGCACACGGGCCCGGTCAACAGCGTGGCGTTCAGCCCCGACGACGCGCTGCTGGCGTCGGCCAGTTCGGACGGCACGGTCCGGCTGTGGGGCGGGGCCGGTCACCGCCGCGCAGTGGACACCCTGACGGGCCACGGCGGCCCGGTCCTGTCCGTGGCGTTCAGCCCGGACGGGCGGCTGATCGCCTCGGCGGGCGCGGACGGCACCGTACGGCTGTGGCGCACGGCGGACCGTCAGCCGGCCGGGGCCCTGCTCGGCCACGGCGGGGCCGTGCGGTCGGTCGCCTTCGGCCCGGACGGGCGGACCCTCGTGTCGGGCGGCGCGGACCGCACGGTGCGCGTGTGGGACGTGCCGGCGCGGCGTGTGCGGTCGACGCTGCGGGGCCACCGGGACACCGTGTACGCGGTCGCCGTCAGCCCGGACGGCCGCCGCGTCGCGTCCGGCGGTTCGGACCGGACGGTCCGGCTCTGGGACGTGGCGGGAAGCGGGAGGCCGTTCACGCTGCGGGGGCACACCGACGGCGTACTGGGGCTCGCGTTCAGCCCGGACGGACGCAGCGTCGCGTCCGGCGGCGCGGACCGCACGGTCCGGCTCTGGGACGTACGCCGCCACCGCGCCCGGGCCACGCTCACCGGCCACGGCGACGACGTGAACGCGGTGGCGTTCGGCGCGGACGGGGCCACCGTCGTGAGCGCCGGCGGGGAGGGCGCGGCGAAGGTGTGGGACACGGCGAGCCACCGGGTGACCGCCACGCCGGCGGGGCACACCGACTATGTGCTGGGGGTCGCCGTCAGCGGCAGCAATCTCGTGGCGACGGCCGGCTTCGACCAGACGGTGGTGCTGTGGGACCTGGACCGGTCGGCCCTGACGGCTCGTCCGTTCGCGGAGGTCTGGCAGTCGGCGGTCGCGCCGGAGGGCCGGATCGTGGCGTCGGCGAGTGTGGACCGTACGGTCAAGCTGTGGGACGCACGCCGCCGGGCGCCCCTCGCCGCCCTCACGGGCCACACCGGTTCGGTCTTCGGCGTCACCTTCTCTCCCGACGGGCACCTCCTCGCCTCAGCGAGCGCCGACCGTACCGTCAAGCTCTGGGACGTACGCCGCCGCAGACTCCTCACCACCCTCACCGGTCATACCGGTTCCGTCTTCGGCGTCACCTTCTCCCCCGACGGGCACCTCCTCGCCTCAGCGAGCGCCGACCGTACCGTCAAGCTCTGGGACGTACGCCGCCGCAGACTCCTCACCACCCTCACGGGCCATCAGGACTTCGCGAACGCGGTGGTGTTCAGTCCGGACGGCGGGACGCTGGCGGCCGGGGGCGACGACCTGACCGTGCGGTTGTGGGACGTGGCGGCCCGCAGGGCGCGCGGTGTGCTGCGCGGACACTCGGGTTCGGTGCGCGGTGTGGCGTACAGCCGGGACGGACGGACGCTGGCGAGCAGCGGCAACGACGGGACGGTGCGGTTGTGGGACACCGCGCGCAACCGGCAGAGCGCCGTCCTCACCGGCCACAGCGGCGCGGTGCGGGCAGTCGCCTTCGACCCCGGCGGAGCGGCCGGCGGCGGAGCGACGCTGGCGAGCAGCGGCAGTGACGGCACGGTGCGGTTGTGGGACACCGCGCGCCACCGCCTCACCGCCACGCTCACCGGCCACAGCGGCGCGGTGTGGGGCGTCGTCTTCGATCCGCGGACGCGGACGGTGGTCAGCAGCAGCAACGACGGCACCGTGCGGCTGTGGAACACCGACGTCGCAGCCGTTTCCCGGAGCGTTTCCCGTTTCCTGTCGCACCGGGAGACATCTGAGTCCTCGACAGACGCGGGCCGCGCGCCCCAGTCTCGAAGGGCCGGACCGAGCGGGTCGAACAGGTAGAACCGGCCGAACGGGCCGAACTCCGCGAACCGCCTCAAGGCGACCACGGCAGTCCTGACCGACGAAGACGAACGGGGACTCAGACATGCCCAAACGAGGAAGAGCGGCAGCAGCGGCGACAGCCGTCGCCCTGTCGCTCGTCGCCTGGCCGGCGGCGGCACAGCCCGCTCGGGCCGCCGCTTCCCAGGCGGCGGCGGCCGCCGCCGAAGGGTGCGGCGTACTCGCGCCCGGAGCGTCGGCGGCGGCCGAGAAGGCGGTACGGACCGCCTGTGCGCAGATCGGCGTCTGGTACTCGTGGGGCGGCGGTCACGGGCCGGTCCCGGGGCCGACGTACGGGACGGTCGACCCGACCGACCCGGCCAGCGAACACGACCCGCAGCGGCGCGGCTTCGACTGCTCGGGGCTGGTCCGCTACGCCTACGCCGAGGCGACCGGGCGGGACATCCTCGGCGGCAACGCCCACAGCCAGTACAACAGCCCGCACGCGACGGCCCGTTTCGGCGCGGCGGAGGGCACCGGGCCGCTGGTTCCCGGCGACCTGATCGTGTACGGGAACGCCCGCAAGGTCCACCACATCGCCATCTACCTCGGCGCCGGGAAGATGGTCGAGGCGAGGCAGTCCGGCACCCGGATCATGGTCAGCGACGTCCGCACCGGAGGCGACTACTTCGGCGCCGTACGCATCGACGGAGCCCCCCGTCAGGGGACGTTCAGCACGTGGGGCACGGACGTGTGGACGCACGCCGAGGCGTCCACGACGAGCGCCCGGGTGCACAGGTTCGCCGGCCCGACGTCCGTGCGGGTCGAGTGCCAGAAGCACGCCCAGTCCGTGACCGCCGAAGGCATCACCAACGACGCCTGGTCCTACCTGCCGGACCACAGGGCGTGGATCACCAACATCTACATCAAGGGCCCGGCCTGGCTCGACGGCGTGCCCACCTGCCCCTAGACGCACCTGCCACCGAACACACCACACGCACCACACACATCACACCTCAAGGAGAACGAAGATGACCACGCACCTGAAGCTCACCCTGGCCAAGAAGCTCGCGATCACCGTCGCCGCGACGGCCCTGACGGCCGGTCTGGCGGGTGCCACCGTGCCCGCCGCCGCCGCGCCCGCGGGCCCGGCCGCCGAGTGCGGCGTCCGCTCGGACGGCAAGCTGTACTGCGGGAACCGGGCCGGCGCCAAGGGCTACGCGCACCGGTCGTACTCCTCGGCGGTGCGCGGCCAGATGAACACCACGTTCAGCTGGTTCCAGTGCTGGGGCCGCGGCGACAGCCACTCGGGCGGCAACAACATCTGGTACTGGACCCAGCTGGACAACGGCCAGTGGGGCAACATGCCCGCCGTGGACGTCCACACGTCGGTGGACCCGGCGCCCGGCCTGCGCGAGTGCTGACCGCGCCGCCGCGCTGAACCGACCGCACTGCCGCACTGAACGCGTGTGCCGCCCCCGGCCGACGAGGGGCGGCACACGCGCGTCGTGGACCGGAGCTACGCCGCGATCGCCACGGCCCCCCTGCTGAGCGCCGGTTCGGCGGCGTCAGCGGGGCGGTCGGCGAAGACGACGAGCCGCAGGACGGCGAACCGGCCGATGCCGGCCAGGGCCGACGCCGTGAGGTAGACCGCCTGCTCGGTGAGGACGGAGGGCTCGGGGCGCAGGGCGTACAGGCCGAGCAGCGCGCCCGTCGTGAACGCGTAGCTCACCAGGACGGTGAGACCGGACTGGAGATGGACCGCCCAGCCGCCGCGCTCGCTGCGGAAGGACACCCGGCCGTGCAGTTCGGTCGCGATCAGGGTGGCGACGACGGTGACCAGAGCGTTGGCCACGGCCAGCGGCATCCGCTCGTGGAGCACCAGGAGCACCCCGCTAGAGGCCAGCCCCACTCCGCCGCCGCACACGACGAAGCGCACGAAGGCCGCGATCATCGGGCGGTGCGGGCGCGGGAGCGAACGCGTACGGGTGGTCACGGGGAAGCCTCCGGGGAGCGGTTGGACCGTCGGTTCGATTCCACCGCGCGGCGCCCCCGGCGCGCGTCACCCGAGCGGCAGAGCACTCCCCCGACTTGTGTCGGGGTTTCTCCCCGCGCGCCCCTAGGGGCGTGCCCCGGGGCCGGCCGGGCGCCGCGGCCGCCGCGCCCCACGGCACCCCTCCGTCACCGCCCGCCCCGCTTCGCGGCCCGTCCGGCGGCCATCCGGCATCAACATCACCCGCCACCGCCTCAAACCGGCAGAAACAGGGAAACACGTAGGAAGCACGTCCGAACGGCGGGCCGCCGACCGCCCCCTGAGCGCATCCGGGGCCGTCGGCAGACTGGTCAGAAGGGCCGGAGTCATGACGACGAACGACGACAGCACCATCACCGCGGACACGATCACCGCGGACCTCGTTGCCGTGGACACGATCACCGCGGACAACGTTGCCGCGGATCCGATCACCGCGGACAGCGAGGCTCCCGTGCACCGGGAACACGACGACCGGTCCTGGCACGCTTCGGACGCCGCCCAGTACCACGCCGCCCGGGCGGCTCTGGAAGCCGTCCCTGCCCCGGTGCCCGCGGAGAAGGCGCTCAAGAGGGAACTGACCGTCCTGTGGCACACGTTCGAGACCCGCCCGGTGATCGGTCTCGCGCGCAGCATCGTCATGACGATGGGCGACTGCACCCACGAGGAGGCGTTCCAGGTCCTGGTGGACGTGTCGCGGCACACCAACATCGAACTGCGCGAGATCGCCCAGCGTCTCGTCGACAGCGTCGACGGACCGCCGCCCAGCGGGCCGTTGCGCACGGCCCTGCAGAACGCGTTCGCACGGCTCGGCCCGCGCACCGCCCGGCCCGACACCGCCGTGTGAACCTGCGCCCGCCCGCGTCGAACACCTCGGCCCCGA
>NZ_JBSGYQ010000028.1:0-33091 GCF_053610585.1 Streptomyces sp. NPDC054887
GGCGCAAGCCCGCGCCGCACGGCCCCGCGTCAATACCGGTTAGCGGTAACGCTCCTGGGTCGCGTCCAGTTCGTCCTCGTCGAGGAGCCTGTCCTCGCCCACGCCCAGGTCGCGGTCCTCACGCGCCCGGCGCATCCGCTCCGACGCCGCGTCCGGCGTCACACCGCGCGCGACACGGTCGCCGGGCTGGCGCTGCGCGCCCTGGTCGCCCTGCTTCCGCTGCTTGGCCTGCTTCGCCTGGTCCGCGAGCTCCTGCGCCTTGTCCTTGAACTGGTCTGCAATACCCATGAGGTTCACTCCTGTTGGGGTGTGTGGGGGTGGGGGCGTTTCCGCCCCCGTTGGAACCTCGACCAGACTGACACGACCGGACATTCGCCGCATTTCGATCACTCAGACCGAACCGCAGACCGAACCGCAGACCGAACCGCAGACCGATCCGCAGACCGAACCGCAGACCGAACTCCAGGCCGAACCCGGCCGCACCGGACGCCGCAGGGGCGAAGGGGCGCGCACCCCGCGCCCCCCTCCCCTACCGCTCCGCCCGCGCCTTCTCGTCCGCCTCGCCCCCGGCCCCCACGAGCCCCGTCGAGACCCCCGCCAGCCGGGGCTCGAACCGCTTCATCTCCCGCTGGCCCACCACCCCGATCAGTGCGGGCAGATACCCCCGTACGGACTGCATCCCCCGCAGCCACCACTGCGCGTACACGTGCGACGAGCGCCGCTCGATCCCGGCGACGATCCGGTCCACCGCGGGACCGAGCGGGTACGTCCGGTTGGAGGGCCACGGCAGCCGCTGCCGCAGTTCGCGCATCACGTCGTCCCGGTCCGCGCCCCGCACCATGTCGGTGTCGGTCCACGACAGGTATCCGACGCCGACCCGCACCCCCCGGTAGCCGACCTCCGCCCGCAGCGAGTGGGCGAACGCCTCGACGCCCGACTTGGACGCGCAGTACGCCGTCATCATCGGCGCCGGCGTGATCGCGGCCAGCGACGCGATCTGGAGGAAGTACCCCCGGCTCTCCATGAGCACCGGAAGGAACGCCCGCCCGGTCACCGCCCCGCCGATCAGGTTGACCTCGATGACCCGCCGCCAGGCGACCGGGTCGGAGTCCACGAACGGCCCACCGGAGGCGACGCCCGCGTTGGCCACGACGATGTCGACCTTCCCGAACCGCTCCTTCACCTCCCGCGCGACCCGCGCCATCGCCTCGTGGTCGGTCACATCGGCGTGCCACCAGTGCGCCTCGGCGTGCAGCCGGCCCGCCACCGCCTTCAGCTCGTCCGGTTCCAGGCCGACCAGCGCCACCTTCGCGCCGCGCGCCGACAGCTTGCGGGCCAGCAGCTCGCCGACTCCGCGCGCCGCGCCGGTCACGACCGCGACCTGTCCTTCGAGGCTCTGCCTGCTGCTCATACGGCCTGCTCCTTCTCGTTCTCGGTGGGCCGGTCGGCCGTCACGGCGGCGGCGACGTACGTGCCCGCCAGTTCCCGGAGCTTCGCGGTAACGGCCTCCGGCGCCTCCACCGGCGTCATGTGACCGACCCCGGTCAGCTCGGTGAGCCCCAGGGAATGCGGCAGCGCGGCCTCGATCTCACGGGCGTGCACGGGCGGCGTGAGCCGGTCGGCGGTCCCGGCGAGGACGGCGGTGGGTACGGTCAGCTCCCGCAGCCCCGCGCTCAGATCGAGCTCCCCCAGCACCTGCGACCAGGCCACCCGCGCCGCGCGCGGACAGGCGTGGACGATACGGGCGCACTCGGCCACCCGTTCCGGCGAGGCGCCGGGCCCCATCGTCCCGTACTTGAGGATCTTCTTCGACAGCGGTGTGACGGGCCCCAGCGGCGCCCGCGCCCCCAGCACGGCCTTGGTGATCCGCGTCCGCAGCCGCCCGGCGCGCATCGGCAGTACGAGCGACTCGGCGACCAGCCGCGCACTGCCCGTGCTGCACAGCAGCACGGCCGCCGCGTGCTCCCGGAACCCGGGCCGCCCGGCGGCGGCCATGATCGTCATGCCGCCCATGGAGTGCCCGGCCACGACGGCCCGCTCACCCGGCGCGAGCGCGGCGGCGAGCACCGCTTCGAGGTCGTCGGCCAGCGCGCCGGTGCTGTAGCCGTCGCGCCCGACCGCCGGTGAGCGCCCGTGGCCGCGCTGGTCGTAGACCACGACCCGGTGGTCGCCGGCCCCGGCCAGCTCGCGTATCTGCGCCGACCAGAAGAGCGTCGAGCAGGTCCAGCCGTGCGCCAGGACGAGCGCGGGGGCCCCTTCGGGCCCGTACACCTCCACGTGCAGGCGCGAGCCGTCGGCGGAGACGGCGGTCAGCTCGCGCGAGGCGACGAGCGGCTCGCCCGCGGCCTTCGTCAGCCGGCTCACGCGACGGCCTCCGCGGTCTCGTTCGCGGTGCCCTCGCCGCGACCGGGCCCGGCGGCGACGGCCGCCCGGCCCTCCGCGGCGCCCGCACGGACGACCTCGTACTCCGCGAGGTTCACCGCCCGGGTCGCACGCCGGAACTCACTCGGCGTGCCGGGCCAGATCGTGGTGTTGCGGCCGTTCGCGTCCAGGTACCAGCTGTCGCAGCCGCCCGTGTTCCACACGGTCCGCTTCATCCGGTCCTGCACCCGCCGGTTCCACGCGTGCACGGCGGAGGGCCGCGCCGCGAGCGCCGCCCGGCCGCCCAGCACCCGCAACTGGCGCATGTAGTCGGCCAGGTAGTTGAGCTGGGACTCGATCATCAGGATCATCGAGCTGTTCCCCAGACCCGTGTTGGGCCCGATGATCGTCATCCAGTTGGGGAAGCCGGCCGCCGTCGCGCCGCGCAGCGACTCCATCCCGTCCTTCCACGCCTCGGCGAGCGTGATGCCGTCCGCGCCGACGACACGCTCGGCGATCGGCATGTCGGTGACGCGGAAGCCCGTGCCGAAGACGATCGCGTCGACCTCCGCCCGGGTCCCGTCGGCCGCCACGACCGTGGAGCCGCGCACCTCCTTGAGCCCGGAGGCCACCACGTCCACATTGGGCCGGGCGAGCGCCGGGTAGTACGTGCTGGACAGCAGGATGCGCTTGCAGCCGATCCGGTACGACGGCGTCAGTTTGGCCCGCAGCTCGGGGTCCTTGATCGCCTTGGCCATGTTGGCCTTCGCGAGCGCCTCGACGGCTCCGAGCTGGTTGGGGTGCTTGGTGAAGGCCGTGACCTGCAACTCCCGGATGCCGAAGAGCAGTCCGCGCCGCGCCTTCGCGGTGAACGGCAGCTGCCGGTGCAGCCAGCGCTCCGGCCCGGTGATCGTCCGGTCCATGCGCGGCATCACCCACGGAGCGGTCCGCTGGAAGAGCGTCAGCTTCGCCACGTCGGGCTGGATGGACGGCACGATCTGGATCGCCGACGCGCCCGTACCGATCATCGCGACGCGCTTGCCGCGCAGGTCGTAGTCGTGGTCCCACCGCGCCGAGTGGAAGACCTTGCCGGGGAAGCCGTCGAGCCCGGGGACGTCCGGCACCTTCGGGTCGGACAGCGGCCCGGTCGCGGACACCACCACGTCGGCGCTCAGCCTGCCCTGCGCGGTCTCGATCTCCCAGCGCAGCGCGTCGGCGTCCCAGCGCATCATCGTGACTTCGTGGTTCAGCCGGATGTGCGGCCGCAGCCCGAAGGTGTCGGTGACGTGCTCCAGGTACGCCCTGATGTGCTCCTGGCCGGAGAAGGTCCGGGGCCAGTCCGGGTTGGGCGCGAACGAGAACGAGTACAGGTGGGACGGCACGTCGCACGCGCAGCCCGGGTAACTGTTGTCGCGCCAGGTGCCGCCCACCGCGTCGGCGCGCTCCAGGACGACGAAGTCGGTGATCCCCTCGCGGCGCAGCCGGACGGCTGCGCCCAGGCCGCCGAATCCGGATCCGATCACCGCCACTCGTACGTGCTCGTGCTCGGCCATGCCGACGCCTCCCGCGCTCCCACGACTCTGCCAGCAATCACTGGCACGATTCGGAGAGTAGAGCAGCGGCGTACTGATGGGTAGGGGTCGGACGCCATAAAAGTTACCGGCGGTAGAACATAGGCTTCCCCCGTGGACGAAGCCGCAGGAGCCCGTGAGTACCGCATGGAGGAGCTGGCCAGGGAGGCCGGCATCACCGTGCGCACCCTGCGCTTCTACCGCGAGCGCAAGCTGCTGCCGCCCCCGCGCCGCGAGGGCCGGATCGCCTGGTACGACGACCGCCACCTGGCCCGGCTGCGCACCATCGCGGCGCTGCTGGAGCGGGGCCACACCCTGAACGGCATCGCGGATCTCGCCAGCACCTTCGAGAGCGGCCGGGGCGTCGGCGAGCTGTTCGGCATGGGCGAGGACGCCGCTCCCGTCACCTGGACCGAGGAGACGCCGGTCCGGCTCACCCCCGAGGACCTCGCCGACCACTTCGCGGGCGAGGTCACAGCGGAGAACCTGGCCGCGGCGCTCGACCTCGGCTATCTCGCCACCGACGGCGAGGAGATCATCCACATCAGCCGCCGCCTGCTGGACGTGTCGGCGGCCCTGGTGCGCGAGGGAGTGCCGCTGGCCGCCGTGCTCCGGGCGGGCCGCGAGGTACGCGAGCACACGACGGCCCTGGCGGAGATCTTCGCCGCCATGGTCCGCTCCCACCTCGTGGAAGAGGGGCCGGACGCGGTGGACGGACCGGCCGCCGGGAGCGGCGCGTCCGCGTCCCGGCCGGCCCTGGAGCGGCTGCGCCCCCTCGCCAAGAGCGTCGTCGAGGCGGAACTCTCCATGGCGCTCGACCGCCTGCTCAGGGCCGAGAAGGACGCCCCGCCCCCGGCTCGGGCGACTAGCCGCCGAGGGGCTGCTCGAAGACCGCGGTCACCGGCGCGTGGTCCGACCAGCGCAGGTCATGGCTGGCCGCCCGTTCGACGTACGCCTTGACCGCCCGGCCCGCGAGGCCCGGCGTCGCCACCGCGTAGTCGATACGCCATCCCGAGTCGTTGTCGAAGGCCCTCCCCCGGTAGGACCACCACGTGTACGGCCCCTCCTGGCCGGGGTGCAGCGCGCGCACCACGTCGACGTACCCCGCCTCGTCGAACACCCGCGTCAGCCAGGCGCGCTCCTCCGGCAGGAAGCCGGAGGACTTGCGGTTGCCCTTCCAGTTCTTGAGGTCGGCCTCCTGGTGGGCGATGTTCCAGTCGCCGCAGACCAGCACTTCGCGGCCGTCCGCCGCCGCGCTCTCCTTCAGGCCCTTCAGGTAGGGCAGGAATTCGTCCATGAACCGGATCTTCTCGTCCTGCCGCTCGGTGCCGACCTCGCCCGAGGGCAGGTACAGGCTGGCGACCGTGACGCCCGGCAGGTCGGCCTCGACGTACCGCCCGGTCCCGTCGAACTCGGCGCTGCCGAATCCGACCCGCACGCGGTCCGGCTTCCGCCGCGTGTAGAGCGAGACGCCCGCCCGGCCCTTGGCCCCGGCCGGCGCGTGCACGACGTGCCAGCCCTCCGGGTCGCGGACCTCCTCCGGGAGCTGCTGCGGCTCCGCCCGCACCTCCTGGAGGCAGATCACATCGGCATCGGTTTCGGCCAACCAGGGCACAAAGCCCTTCTTGGCGGCGGCGCGCAGGCCGTTAACATTCACGGAGGTCACAGTGAGCATCCCGGCACAATACAGACACCGGGAAACCGTCCGGCACCGGACCCGCATAGAAGTACGCTGACACGCATGCATATACAGCCGCGCCCGTACGACCATCCCGACGCGATGAAGCTCGACGCCGAGGTGCAGCAGGAGTACATCCAGCGCTACAACGGCGAGGGCGACACCACACCGCTCGACGCCTCGATGTTCCGCCCCCCGGCGGGCCTCTTCCTCATCGCGTACGACGCCGACGGGCGCCCGGTGGCCTCCGGCGCCTGGCGCAGGCAGGACGAGAACGGCGAGGGGTACGCGGACGGCGACGCCGAGATCAAGCGCATGTACGTCCGGCCCGAGAGCCGCGGCCTCGGCCTGGCCCGCCGCATCCTCGCCGCGCTGGAGGACGACGCCCGCGCGGCCGGCCGCACCCGCATGGTGCTGGAGACGGGCACGCAGCAGCCGGAGGCCATCGCCCTCTACGTGTCGAGCGGTTACGCCCCCACCGCGAAGTTCGGCCACTTCCGCGAGTACGAGGACAGCCGCTGCTTCGCCAAGCCGCTGGAGCCGTGACACCCCCTCAGCCCTTGTGGCGTGCGCCACCGCAGAGCGTTCTGTGGCGTACGCCACCCCCCGTCCCGCAGGGCGTGGAACGCCGAAGAGCCCCACCCGGATCTCTCCGACTGGGGCTCTGAGCTGCGGTGGACCTGTGGGGATTTGAACCCCAGACCCCCTCGATGCGAACGAGGTGCGCTACCAGACTGCGCCACAGGCCCTTGCAACGAGTGAAACTTTAGCACCTCGATCGGGGTGCTCGGTAATCCGCTCTCCGAAGATCATTCGTTGACGGCCCGGGGCCGGTCGCCGTCCTCGTACTGGTCGAAGAGCGGCGTCCGTCCGCGGCCCCGGTCGCGTCGGCCGGGGTTCGTCCGGCGGCCCGGCGCGGGGTCGGCGGCGGGCGGCGCTTCGGGGGCGGGGGTCGGCTCGGCGGTGCTGGAGCGGGCGGAGCTCCAGGTCCCCGGGTCGCCGAAGTCGACGCTGCCGGTGGCGCGCGGCGCCACGGGGGCGGTGACGTACGTCGGCAGCGGGACCGGGACCGGGTCCCAGCTCTCGCCCCGGGCAGCGCCGCGCTCACGCTCGCGCTGCTGGTCCACCCACTCCGCGTGGTCCGTCTGCTCCACCAGCGCGCGGCGGCCGGCCTCCTGCGGCGAGACGGCGGGCGCCGGTTCGGGCTCGGGGCGTACGACGGGCTCCTCGTCCGGCTCCGCGGAGACCGGTCGGCGGCCCGGGTGCGGACGGCGCTCACGCAGCCGCTGTGCCGCCGCCTCCGCCCTGCGCCGGTCCATGGTGAAGGCGAAGCGCCGCCGCTCGGTGGTCCGCAGATGCACGATGTACGTGCTCAGCAGCACGGCGGGGACGGCCGGGGCCCACAGGAACCGCAGTCCGCCGACCGCCGCGACGATCGTGCCGAGGGTGAACGCGAGGAAGAGGATCACGGTGGTGCGCCGGCGGCGCGCGAGCACCTTCGAGCGCCGGGCGCGTTCGGCGGCAGCGCTCGCTGTGCGCGCACGCCGTTGCGCCCTCGCGGTCTCCCGCGCGCCCTCCTGGGCGCTCTCACGCGCCTGCTCCCGCGCGTCCTCCCGGACGGCGGGGCGCTCGGTCGCCCGGGTCGGGGGGACGGCGAAGGCCCGGACGTCGACGGAACTCAATCGGTCCGTGACGGCGTCCGGGTGCACGTCGGTCTCCGCCTCACCCGCGGCGCGTTCCTGAAGCTCCCTGGCGTATCGGCGCTCCATTGCCGCCCGTCCGGACAGCAGCCGGATGGCGGTGCTGAAGCGTTCCGTCGGACGGGCTTCGTTGAGCTCGTCCTGCCTGCGGAGCCACATCGGCACCAAGTAGGCGGCCCAGGCCCCGACGATGACTGCGTAGATCAGGCCGCTGCTGCTCACACCCCACACCGTAGAGGGGTTCGCGCAAGCCCATCCGCCAATTGAGCCGGTGTGTCGCACGATCTGGCTGATAACTCGAACTTTTTTTGTGACTGATCGGATCAACAGGCTGCTTTGTGCGCCCTTTTGCAGTCACTTGGCGACAGAATTCGAACAGGCATTTCATTTCGGTGCGGTGCCGGGTCGTGCCTGGTGCCAGCGGTGCAACAGGCCCTCGGGCACTTCCTCGGCCGTGAGCGCGTAGACCAGATGGTCGCGCCACCCGCCGTCGATGTGCAGATATCGGGGGCGCAGCCCTTCCTGGCGGAATCCGAGTTTCTCCACGACCCTGCGGCTCGGCGCGTTCTCCGGGCGAATGCAGACCTCGATGCGGTGCAGTCCGACCGTACGGAAGCAGTGGTCGACGGCGAGGGCGACCGCCGTGGGCATCACCCCGCGGCCCGCCACGTCCCGGTCCACCCAGTAACCGACGTGCCCGGAGCACATCGAACCCCAGGTGATCCCGGCGACCGTCAACTGGCCGACGAGCTGACCCCGGTACTCGATGACGAAGGGCAGCATCCGCCCGGCGTTCGCCTCCGACCGCAGGTGGCGGACCATCTGACGGTACGTGGGGCGCTGCGCCACCGGGCCCGCAGGAGCGGGCGGCGGGACGGTCGCCTCCCAGGGGCGCAGCCACTCGCGGTTGCGCCGGTTCACCTCGCGCCAGCTCCGCTGGTCGCGCAGCCTTATCGGGCGGAGGGTGACATCGCCGTCGGCCAGCTCGACGGGCCAGGACGAAGCGTTCAGCTCTGGCTCCCGGGCAGGGGCGAACCGGAGCCGGACCCGGGGTGGTCGCCGCCCCGGATCTGGTCCACGGCGTGCACCAGGAGGCGTTCCAGGACCGCCAGCCCGTCCCGCACGCCACCGGTGGAACCCGGCAGGTTCACGATCAGCGTCCGGCCCGCGACACCCGCGAGCCCGCGGGACAGCGCGGCGGTCGGGACCTTCGCGAGCCCCTCGGCGCGGATCGCCTCCGGAATGCCCGGGACGTCGTAGTCCAGGACGCGGCGGGTGGCGTCCGGCGTGCGGTCGGTCGGCGAGATGCCGGTGCCGCCCGTGGTCAGGATGACGTCGTACGCGGCGGCGACGCCGGCCCGCAGGGCCTGCTCCACCGGGTCGCCGTCGGGCACCACCTGCGGGCCCTCGACCTCGAAGCCCAGAGCGCGCAGGCCCTGGGCGAGGATCGGTCCGCCCCGGTCCTCGTAGACGCCGGCGGAGGCGCGGTTGGACGCCGTCACCACCAGGGCGCGGCGCGGCTCCCCCGGCGCGGCGGCGACGGGTGCGGCGGCCGTTGCGGACACCGGCCCGGGCGCCGGCTCGTGGCTGTGGCTGTAGACCTCTCCGCCGCGGGGACTCATGACCGGCTCCAGTCGCCGGACTTGCCGCCCGTCTTCTCCTCGACGCGTACGTCGGTGATGACCGCGGCCTTGTCGACCGCCTTCACCATGTCGATCACGGTGAGCGCGGCGACGGTGACGGCGGTCAGCGCCTCCATCTCGACGCCCGTACGGTCCGTCGTGCGCACGGTGGCGGCGATCTCGACGGCGTCGTCGGCCACCGCGAGGTCCAGCTTCACCCCGGACAGGGCGAGCGGGTGGCAGAGGGGGATCAGGTCGGGCGTGCGCTTCGCGCCCATGATGCCCGCGATGCGGGCGGTGGCGAGGGCGTCACCCTTGGGGACCCCCTCGCCGCGCAGCAGCTCGACGACGCGCGGCGCGACAAGGACGCGTCCGGTGGCGCGCGCGGTGCGCGCGGTGACGTCCTTGGCCGAGACGTCGACCATGCGGGCAGCCCCCGCCTCGTCGATGTGCGTGAGCCGATCGTGCGTACTCATTACGTGTGGCGCTCCCGGTCAGGGCCTGTGAGGGCAGACACGCTACCCCCACCGTGCCCCGGTCACCCGAGCAGGACCACGTCGGTCCCGGCGCCGGGCTCCAGCTCGGTGACGTCCTCCGGGACGACGATCAGGGCGTCGGCGCGGGCCAGAGCCGCGACCAGGTGCGAGCCCGTGCCGCCGACGGGGGTGACGGCGCCCGTCTGCGCGTCGTACGTGCCGCGCAGGAACTGGCGCTTGCCGGACGGGGAGGACAGCGGCTTGTCGACGCTCAGCGTGGCGCGGACCGTGGGGCGGTGCACGTCCTTCAGGCCCATCAGGGCGCGGATCGCCGGGCGCACGAACAGCTCGAACGAGACGTACGAGGAGACCGGGTTCCCGGGGAGGGCGAGCAGCGGGGTGTGCTCGGGGCCGATGGAGCCGAAGCCCTGCGGCTTGCCGGGCTGCATGGCGAGCTTGCGGAAGTCGACACCCCCGCCGGGCCCGTCCCCGTCCCCCACGGACGACAGCGCCTCCTTCACCACGTCGTACGCGCCGACGCTGACGCCGCCGGTCGTGACGATCATGTCGGCGCGGATCAGCTGGTCCTCGATGGTCGAGCGGAGCGTGTCGGCGTCGTCGGTGACCGCGCCGACGCGGTAGGCGATGGCGCCCGCGTCCCGGGCGGCGGCGGTCAGGGCGAAGCTGTTGGAGTCGAAGATCTGGCCGGCCGCCAACCGCTCGCCGGGCTGGACCAGTTCACTGCCGGTCGACAGGACGACGACGCGGGGACGGGGCCTGACCCTGACGGTGGCCCGGCCGATCGCGGCGAGCAGGCCGAGCTGGGGCGGACCCAGGACCGTACCGGCCGCCAGGGCGGGGTCGCCGGCCTGGACGTCGCTGCCGCGCGCGCGGACGTGCGCCCGCGCCTCGACCGGGCGGTGCACCCGGACCTCGCCGGTCGCGCCCTCGGGCGCGCCGCTCGCCGCGCGCATCGTGACGGCCGGTCCGCCGCCCGCGCCCCCGTCGGTCCACTCGACCGGGACGACGGCCTCGGCACCCGGCGGCAGCGGGGCGCCGGTCATGATGCGGGCGGCCTCGCCGGGGCCGACGCTCAGCGTCTCGCCGCTGCCCGCCGCCACGTCCCCGACGACGGTGAGGACGGCGGGGAATTCCTCGCTCGCGCCCGAGACATCGCTCGTACGGACCGCGTATCCGTCCATCGAGCTGTTGTCGAAGGGGGGCAGCGCGATCTGGACCGTGATGTCCTCGACGAGGACGCAGCCCTGCGCGTCGAGAAGCTGGAGCTCGATGGGTTCGAGCGGCTTCACCGCGGCGAGGATGTCCTCAAGGTGCTCGTCGACAGACCAGATCGTGCTGCTCAAGGTGCCTACATCTCCTCGGTCACGTAACTGCGAAGCCAGGTCCGGAACTCCGGCCCCAGGTCCTCACGTTCGCACGCGAGTCTGACAATGGCACGCAGATAGTCGCCCCGGTCGCCGGTGTCATAGCGGCGGCCCTTGAAGACGACGCCGTGCACCGGGCCGCCGGCCTTCTCGTCCTCGGCCAGGTGCTGGAGCGCGTCGGTGAGCTGGATCTCGCCGCCGCGGCCCGGCTCGGTCTTGCGCAGTATGCCGAATACGGCCGGGTCCAGTACATAGCGCCCGATGATGGCGTAGTTGCTGGGGGCGTCGGCCGCGTCGGGCTTCTCGACCAGCCCGGTGACCCGTACGACGTCGCTCTCGGCGGTCGGCTCGACGGCCGCCGATCCGTACAGGTGGATCTGGGCGGGGTCGACCTCCATCAGCGCGACGACGCTGCCGCCGTACTGCCCCTGGATCTCGATCATCCGGGACAGCAGCGGGTCGCGCGGGTCGATGAGGTCGTCGCCGAGGAGTACGGCGAAGGGCTGGTCGCCGACGTGCGGCGCGGCGCACAGCACGGCGTGGCCGAGGCCCTTGGGGTCGCCCTGGCGGACGTAGTGCATGGTGGCGAGGTCGCTCGACTCCTGCACCCGGGCGAGACGTTCCGCGTCGCCCTTGCGGCCGAGGGCCGACTCCAGCTCGTAGTTGCGGTCGAAGTGGTCCTCGAGGGGACGCTTGTTGCGGCCGGTGACCATGAGGACGTCGGAGAGCCCAGCGGTCACAGCCTCCTCGACCACGTACTGGATGGCCGGCTTGTCGACGACAGGCAGCATCTCTTTCGGAGTGGCCTTTGTCGCCGGCAGGAACCTGGTGCCGAGGCCGGCGGCAGGGATGACAGCCTTGCTGATCCCGGGGTGCGACTGAGTCATGGTCAGAACGATATCCGTTGCGTATGGGAGGAAGATGAGGCTCCGGGCAATATTTCTCATACGAGTCGTTTTGTGGAGCCATGGTGATGTGTGAAGAGCCTGACAAGGCGGGGTTGCGAAAAGAACTCCTCGGCATGAGATCCCGGTTGACCAGTAGTGACGTCGAAAAGGCCGGAACGGTTCTGGCCCACCGGGCACTGGAGCTGCCGGAGCTCGCGGAGGCCGGCACGGTCGCCGCGTACGTGTCGATCGGGAGTGAGCCCGGCACCCGCGCGCTGCTGGACGCGCTGCGCGCGCGGGGCGTGCGGGTGCTGCTTCCGGTGCTGCTGCCGGACAACGATCTGGACTGGGCGCCGTACGAGGGCGCGGAGCGCCTGGAGCGCGCCCGGCTGGGGCTGCTGGAGCCCGCGGGCGCGCGGCTCGGCGTACGGGCCGTGCTGGAGGCCGACACGGTGCTGCTGCCCGGTCTGGCGGTGGACGGACGCGGGACGCGGCTCGGGCGGGGCGGCGGCTCGTACGACCGGGTCCTCGCCCGGCTGGAGGCGGCGGGCGCGCGGCCTCACCTGGTGGTGCTGCTGTACGACGAAGAGGTGGTCGCGCGGGTCCCCAGGGAACCGCACGACCACCCCGTGAGCGCCGTGGTGACGCCGGGCGGTGTCAGGCGCCTGCCGGCCTGACGCCCACCCGGCGCCGCGCGTCTACGGCCTGAGCACCAGCTTGTCCGTGGTGCTCTTCTCGACCGCCTCGTCGCCGAACGGCCAGTCGAGCAGCTCGCCCTTCGCCCACTTGTCCGTCTGGTCGGTGTAGTGCGAGCTGTACGCGTGGCCCGACGCGCCGGTGAGGTTGATCCAGCGGGACTTGTCCAGGTTGCCCAGGTTCACGACCATCCGCATGGACGGCACCCAGATGACCTCGTAGCCGCCCGCCGCGTTCCAGCCGGTGGCGTTGACCGCCGCCTCGCCGCCGCCCAGGTTCCAGGGGCCGCGGTTGAGCAGCGACTGGACGAGGCCGGGGCCGCTCGTGCCGAGGGTCTGGTTCTTCAGCTCCAGCTGGTGCAGGCGGCCCCAGCTCCAGGAGTCGACGTCCTTGCCGAGCTTGGCCGTCAGCTCCCAGCGGGCGTCCTTCAGCGCGCGGGCGAGCAGTTCGTCACGGGTGTCCGTGGCCGGGTCGAGGCGGGTCTTCGGCGCCTGCCACCACTCGTTCTTCTCGTCCTTGAGCATCGTGCGGACGACCTCGTACCAGCGGTCGCCGCCGTCCGGCTGCGCGGAGTCCTTGGCGCGCTGCCCGCACTCGCGCACCCGCTTGTCCGGGTCGTCGACCGGGCCGGTGCTGTCGGCCGGGCGGACGGAGAGGCACTGCCCCTTGACCCGCAGCTCCTTGGGGAGCTTGTTGGCGAAGGCGAGCTTGAGGACGTTGCGCCAGACCGCGTTGAAGTACGCGGCGGCCGCCGAGTCGGGCTCCTGCGTGTAGTCCCAGCCTTCGAGCAGCTTCTGCGTCTCGCGGACGTTCGGGTCCGACACGTCGATCTTGAGCAGGTGGGGCGTGAGCAGCTTGGCGATCTCGCTGCTGTTGTCCATCTGCATGGTGCGCATGTCGTCGGTGGAGATCCGGCCGCCGTCGGCGATCTTCGACTCGATGAGGTCGTTGATCCGCTGGCTGCGGGCGCCGTAGCCCCAGTCCTGGGTGAGGAGGTAGGGGTACTTCTTCTTGTCGATCACGGCCTGGTTGGCGGTGACGATGTAGCCGCGCTTCGGGTTGTACTCGTACGGCAGCTCGTCCTGCGGGATGAAGCTCTTCCAGCGGGAACGCGGGTCCCAGCCGGCGGCGGGCAGGGTGCCGTCGTGGCCGGCGGCGCGTACCGGGATGCGGCCCGGGGCCTGGTAGCCGATGTTGCCCGCGGTGTCGGCGTAGATGAGGTTCTGCGAGGGGACCTCGAAGTGGGCGGCGGCGGCGCGGAAGGTCTTGAAGTCCGTGGCGCGGTTCAGCTCGAACACGGCGTCCATGGACTTGCCGGGCGTCAGAGCGGTCCACTTGAGGGAGATGCCGTAGCCGTCACCGCGGTCGGGGGCGGCGTTGTCGACCGGGGCCTTCTCGCCGACCTTGCCGAGTTCGCCGCTGCGGTCGGAGAGCAGCGGGCCGTTGCCGGTCGAGCGGACGGTGATCTTCTTCGACGGACCGCCGGCGACCTTGATGGTCTCCACACGGGTGGTGAAGGGCTTCGTGGCGCCGTCGTAGAAGTAGCCGTCGTCGGAGATCTTCTCCAGGTAGAGGTCGGTGACGTCGGCCCCGAGGTTGGTGAAGCCCCAGGCGATGTTCTGGTTGTGGCCGATTATCACGCCGGGCATGCCGGAGAAGGTGTAGCCCGCCGCGTCGTACTTGCAGGTGGCGGACACCTTCCGGCAGTGCAGGCCCATCTGGTACCAGAGCGAGGGCAACTGCGGCGCGAGGTGCGGGTCGTTCGCGAGCAGCGGCTTCTTCGTCGTCGTGTAGCGGCCGGAGACGACCCACGAGTTCGAGCCGATGCCGCTGCCGTTGGGGCCGAAGAGCGCCGGGATCCCGTCCAGGGCGTCGGAGATGCCGGACAGCTGGCTCTGGACGCCCTCGGCGGCCGTGCCCGCGCCCACTCCGGTGCCGGTGCCGGACGCGGTGCCGGTGCCGGTGCCTGTTCCGGTGCCGGTGCCGGTGCCTGTTCCGGTGCCGGTGCCTGTTCCGGTGCCTGTACCCGTGCCCGTACCTGTTCCGGTGCCGGTGGCCTTCGGGTCGTACTTCTTCGTCGTCGCGTCGACCGCACCCTCTTCGACGACCGTCTTGTTCCGGTCGTACGGGTAGGCCGGGTACAGCTGCTTGATCTGCTTCGCGCTCAGCCGGCTCGTCATCAGCGAACGGTCGATCTCGTCCTGCATGTTGCCGCGCAGGTCCCAGGCCATGGCCTTGAGCCAGGCCACCGAGTCGACGGGCGTCCACTTCTCGGGCTTGTAGTCGTTCACGAAGCCCAGGGCGGCGTACTCGACGGAGATGTCCTTGCCCTCGCGCCCCGCGAGGTAGGCGTTGACGCCGGCGGCGTACGCCTGGAGGTTCTTCTTCGTCTCCGGCGACAGCTTGGTGTCGTACTCCTGCTGCGCGACGCGGCGCCAGCCGAGCGTGCGCAGGAACTCGTCGGTGCCGACCTGGTCCGCGCCGAACATCTCGGACAGCCGGCCCGACGTCATGTGACGGCGGACGTCCATCTCGTAGAAGCGGTCCTGCGCCTGGACGAAGCCCTGGGCGCGGAAGAGGTCTTCGTCGGTGTCCGCGTAGATCTGCGGGACGCCGTAGTCGTCGCGCTTGACGTCCACGGGCCCCGAGAGACCGTCGAGCTCGATCGACCCGGTGGTCTGCGGGAAGGAGGCGCGCACCGTGCTGATGCTCCAGAAGGCGCCGTAGCCGACACCCGCGACAAGGGCCAACACCAGCACGATCACGATCAGGCGGGCGCGGCGCCCCTTCTTCTTCTTGCCGGAAGAGGCGGTGGTGTTGGCGGGCATCGCTGTCCTTCGAGGGGCAGGGTGGTCCTTGAGTGCTGGAGCAACCATAGGCGCAGCGCTTCCGCGCCCCCGACGCGGTGCCGCCAACGACGGTCGCACGAAGGATATCGGCGTCAAGAAAACGTTAAAGATTAGGTAAGGTAACGAAGTACCGGCCGCCGGAGGAACGATCCGGCAGGCGTGCGAGGGAAGGAACGGCCGCTGACTGTCCACCAGCTCAACGAACTGCTGCTCATCTGCTCGCTCGTCCTGCTCATCGCCGTCGCGGCCGTCCGCGTCTCGTCCCGAAGCGGGCTCCCCAGCCTGCTGCTGTACCTCGGGATCGGGATCGCCATAGGGCAGGACGGCTTCTTCGACGTCAAGTTCGACAACGCCGAACTGACGCAGGTGATCGGCTATGCCGCGCTCGTGGTGATCCTGGCCGAGGGCGGCCTGGGTACGAAGTGGAAGGAAATCAAACCGGCGTTGCCCATGGCGGTCGTGCTGTCGACCGTCGGCGTCGCGGTCAGCGTGGGCGTCACGGCCGCGGGGGCGCACTACCTCGTCGGTCTCGACTGGCGGCAGGCGCTGATCATCGGCGCGGTCGTCTCGTCGACGGACGCCGCAGCGGTCTTCTCCGTCCTGCGCAAGGTGCCGCTGCCCTCCCGGATCACGGGCGTCCTGGAGGCGGAGTCCGGTTTCAACGACGCACCCGTCGTGATCCTGGTCGTCGCCTTCTCGACGGTCGGACCGATCGACGCGTGGTACGTCCTGGTGGGCGAGATCGCCCTTGAGCTGGCGATCGGCGCGAGCATCGGTCTCGCCATGGGCTGGCTCGGCGCGTACGCGCTGCGGCGGGTGGCCCTTCCCGCGTCCGGCCTGTACCCGATCGCCGTCATGGCCATCGCGGTGTCGGCGTACGCGGCCGGGGCCATCGCGCACGGCAGCGGGTTCCTCGCCGTCTACCTGGCCGCCGTGGTGCTGGGCAACTCCAAGCTGCCGCACTGGCCGGCCACGCGCGGGTTCGCCGACGGACTCGGCTGGATCGCGCAGATCGGGATGTTCGTCCTGCTCGGCCTGCTGGTGACGCCGCACGAGCTGCTGGCCGACTTCTGGCCCGCCGTGATGGTGGGGCTCGTACTGACGACGGTGGCGCGACCGCTGGAGGTGCTGGTCAGCCTGCTGCCGTTCCGCGTCCCGTGGCAGGAGCAGGCCCTGATGTCCTGGGCGGGGCTGCGCGGCGCGGTGCCGATCATCCTGGCGACCATCCCGCTGGTGACGGACATCGAGGGCAGCGACCGGGTCTTCAACATCGTCTTCGTCCTCGTCGTCGTCTACACCCTCGTGCAGGGGCCCACCCTGCCGTGGCTGGCGAAGTGGCTGAAACTCGGTGAGGACCCCTCCGAGGCGGCGGACCTCGGGATCGAGTCCGCGCCGCTGGAGCGGTTGCGGGGGCACCTGCTGTCGGTGGCGGTCCCCGAGAAGTCGCGGATGCACGGCGTGGAGGTGGCCGAGCTGCGGCTGCCGCACGGGGCGGCGGTCACGCTGGTCGTGCGGGACGGGACCAGCTTCGTTCCGCTGCCGACGACCGTGCTGCGGCGCGGCGACGAACTGCTCGTGGTGGCGACCGACCCGGTACGGGACGCGGCCGAGCGGCGGCTGCGGGCCGTCGCGCTGGGCGGCAAGCTCGCGGGGTGGCTGGGAACGGGTGGCGGGAGCCGCCACTGAGGCCGCGAACGCAGGCGGTGTGACGTAAATCCGTACGCAATCACAGGTGCGTCCCGCGCGATGCCCTGTAACATGAAGGTCTACTGATCGACCAACTCTGCCTGACGCAGAGCTGGCGCGACCGTACGGCGGCCGGCCCCCTTCGAGGGGGTGTCCTGGTATCTACCGCCGGTCCTGCGCAAGAGGACAGCTCTCGGCGGCTCCCGCACGCTCACACACCGCGTGCACGGGGAGCGTCACCAGGCGGCAGAAAGGCAAGGACCGTGTCCGACACGGTCACCACCACCCGCCCCGGCTACGGCCAGCTGCTCCGCACCCCTGAAGCCTGGACGTACCTGGTGCCCGGGTTCCTGGCACGCCAGCCCTTCGCGATGCTGACCATCGGCATCGTGCTGCTCGTGCAGCACACCACCGGTTCGTACGGCAGCGCGGGCGCCGTGGCCGCCGTCACCGGCGTCTCCATGGCACTGTTCGCGCCGCAGAGCGGCAAACTGGCCGACCGTTTCGGGCAGAGCGCCGTACTGGTTCCGGGCGTTCTCGTGCACACCGCCTCCGTCGTCACCCTGACGGTGCTGGCGCTCTCCGGAGCGCCGCTGTGGGCGCTGTTCGCCGCGGCCGTTCCCACGGGTGCGTCCGTTCCGCAGATCGGCCCGATGGTGCGGGCCCGCTGGGCGGCCAAGCTGGAGGGCTCGCCCCTCATGTCGACCGCCGCGGCCTTCGAGTCCGTGACGGACGAGTTCACCTTCGTCGTGGGGCCCGTGCTCGCCACCGCGCTGTGCACGGGTGTGCACCCGGCGGCCGGTCTGATCGCCGAGGCGGCGCTCACCCTGGTCGGCGGCCTGTTCTTCGCCGTGCAGCGCGGCACACAGCCGCGGGCCGGCCGCCTGTCGCTGTCCGAAGGACCGCGTGCCTCCGCGCTCTCCGTGCCCGGCGTACGGGTGCTCGCCGGAGCGTTCCTCGGCATCGGAGCGGTCTTCGGCGGAATGCAGGTCTCCCTGACCGCGTTCTCCGAGGAGATCGGCAGTCCGGGCGTGAACGGGCTGCTCTACGGAACGTTCGCGGCGGGCAACATGCTCGCGGGCATCGTCTGCGGCGCGGTCGCGTGGAAGACCGGCCCCCGCCGCCGCCTGATCGTCGGGTACGCCGCGCTGACCCTGGCCACCTCGGGACTGTGGGCGGTGCACTCCGTGCCGCTGCTCGCCGGTCTGGGGCTGCTGGTCGGCCTGTGCATTGCGCCCGCGCTGATCACCGGCTACACCATGGTCGAGACTTTGGTGCCCGCCTCGGCCCGCACCGAGGCGTTCACGTGGCTGACCGGCGCGGTCGCGCTCGGCCAGGCGGCGGGCGTCACGGTCGCGGGACGGCTGGCGGACGCGAACGGCGCGAGCGCGGGATTCCTCGTGCCGCTGGCGGGCACGGCGCTCGCCCTGGCCGCCCTGGTGGCGCTGCGTTCGCGGCTCGCACCGAAGGCCCCCGGACGGGTCGCCGCACGTGGCATGAGTCACCGAGTGCCTGTGACGGTGGACTGATCGAGCGGAATGCGTCAGTATTGAACGTCGTTAGCACTCATTGAGTGAGAGTGCCAGGAGGAGCAAGTGCCGACCTATCAGTACCAGTGCACCGAGTGCGGCGAAGGCCTCGAGGCGGTGCAGAAGTTCACCGATGAAGCACTGACCGTGTGCCCCAGCTGTGAGGGACGCCTGAAGAAGGTGTTCTCCGCGGTCGGCATCGTCTTCAAGGGATCCGGTTTCTACCGGAACGACAGCCGCGGCTCCTCGTCGAGCAGCACGCCGGCCACGTCGTCCTCGAAGACGGCCGGAACGTCGTCCTCGGCGTCCTCGTCCTCGTCGGGCGGCGACTCGAAGCCCGCCGCGTCGTCGTCCGCCGCGTCCGCGTCCTCCGGGTCGTCGGGTTCCAGCAGCTCCTCGGCCGCCTAGGCCAAGCCCGTCCCGGGTGACCCCGCCGTTTCCGACGGCGGGGTCCTCGGCGTTTCCCGCCCCGGCTACTGTGACCGCCATGGCGAACGCGAACACAGGGACCGACGCGGACATCGGCGTGATCGGCGGCTCCGGCTTCTACTCCTTCCTGGAGGACGTGACCGAGGTCGAGGTCGACACCCCGTACGGGAAGCCCAGCGACTCACTCTTCCTGGGCGAGATAGCGGGACGACGGGTCGCCTTCCTCCCCCGCCACGGGCGCGGCCACCACCTGCCGCCGCACCGCATCAACTACCGCGCCAACCTGTGGGCCCTGCGTTCCGTCGGCGCGCGCCAGGTGCTCGGGCCGTGCGCGGTGGGCGGACTGCGGGTCGAGTACGGGCCCGGGACCCTGCTCGTGCCGGACCAGCTCGTGGACCGTACGAAGACGCGCGCCCAGACGTTCTACGACGGCGAGACGCGGGTGGACGGGAAGCTGCCGAACGTCGTGCACGTCGCTTTCGCCGACCCGTACTGCCCCGAAGGGCGCAGGGCGGCGCTGGCCGCCGCGCGCGGGCGGGCGTGGGAGCCGGTGGACGGCGGGACGCTGGTCGTCGTGGAGGGGCCGCGGTTCTCGACGCGGGCCGAGTCGCGGTGGCACGCGGCCGCGGGCTGGTCGGTGGTCGGCATGACCGGACATCCGGAGGCCGTTCTCGCGCGGGAACTGGGTCTCTGCTACACGTCGCTGGCGCTGGTGACCGACCTGGACGCCGGGGCGGAGGCGGGCGAGGGCGTGTCCCACGAAGAGGTGCTGCGGGTGTTCGCGGCCAACGTGGGCCGGCTGCGCGAGGTGCTCTTCGACGCGGTGGCGGGGCTGCCGGACAGCGGGACGCGCGACTGCCTCTGCTCGCACGCCCTGGACGGTCTCGACACGGGGATCGCGCTGCCGTAGCTGGGCGGGTGACCAGGTTCTCACGGGCGCCGGCGTCGGGCGGGTGACCGGGTTTTCCACAAGCTGTGGGTTGCCCACAGGGCGCGGCGGGATGCCGGCCGGACGGGGATCGTGGAGGCGTCCGGACGGAACTCCTCGTCGTCGTCCTCGTGCCAGGCGGTGGTCACCGTGTCCCTCTACCCCTACGTCCCCGCTCCCCCGGCGCCCGACGCCGGGCCGGGCCCCTGCGGTGTGCCCGACTTCGCGCCGCTGCGGGTGCGCGGCGGCAGGCACCGGCTCCGGCGTGCGGTGCGCCGCAGGAGGCGGGCGATGGCGGCCGGGCTGGCCATGACCGCCGCCGCGCTGGCCGCTTCGGGGGCTCGCGACGCGGGACGCGCGGGCGGGGCGGCGCAGGCGCGGGAGCAGGCCGACGAGGTGCGGGCGCCGCGGCGGGAGCGTCCGTCGGTGGAGATGGTGTCCGCTCCGGTGCGCATCGCGGACGCCGAGACCGTACGGCTGCTGCGCCGGGGCGACCGGGTCGACGTGATCGCCGCGGCGGCGGACCCGCCGATGCCGGGCCAGGAGGCTCCGGACGCCCGCGTGGTGGCCGCCGGCGCGCGCGTGGCCGACGTGCCCGAGGCGGGCGGCAGCCCCGGGGCCGAGGGCGGCGGGGCGCTGGTGGTGCTGTCCGTGCCGCGCGCCACGGCCGCCGCGCTGGCCGGTGTGGGTGCGACCTCGGCCCTGGCGGTGACGCTGTGCTGACCCGAGACGGTGACGCATTGCCGAACCGGGCCGCGCCTGACCGGGCCGCGCCGACCGCCGATGTGCCGACTAGAACTGAGGAGCTGCCAGGTCACCGGTACGTGAGCGGGGATTGGACAGGGCCGTCACCTGCTGACGTAGGTTTCGGAACTGTTTGCTCCGCCCCCGGTACATGCGAAGAGAGGCTCATTCGTGAGCGAGGAGAAGAAGCAGAGCGTTCTGGCGGGCTTCAAGGCCTTCCTGATGCGCGGCAACGTGATCGACCTGGCTGTGGCGGTGGTCATCGGCGCGGCGTTCACCAACGTCGTGAACTCGATCGTGAAGGGCGTGATCAACCCGCTGGTCGGCGCGTTCGGCACCCAGGACCTGGAGAAGTACAGCTCCTGCCTGAAGCAGCCGTGCAAGGCCGACGAGAACGGCGTGATGCAGGGCATCCCCATCAACTGGGGGCTGGTGCTCAGCGCGGTCCTCAGCTTCCTGATCACGGCCGCGGTCGTCTACTTCCTCATGGTGCTGCCCATGGCCAAGTACCTGGCGCGGCGGGCCGCCCGGGACAAGGCGAGGGAGGCCAGCGAGGAGATCATGGATGTCACCGAGATCCAGCTGCTGAAGGAGATCAGGGACGCCCTGGTCGCCCAGCGCGGCTCGGGCCACGACAGGACGCCGTAGCCCGGGTCGCTCAGAGGTGGTGCGGCGGCTTCTCGTCCAGGAACCGGGCGAGGTCGGCCGCGCTGCCACCACTGCCGGGAGGCCGCTCGCCCCACCCCCGGTCCGTGTCGTCCGCCGATTGCTGGTCGAGCGGATCGCCGAAGTCCAGCGCCGGCTTCGGCCGCGGCCTGCTCTCGGCCTTCTGGTCGGACGCCTGCTCCGGGTCTCGCGGTCCGTGGGCGGGGGCGGTGCTCATGCTTCCAGGGTACGGCCGACTTCCGGCCCTGTTGCGCCGGCCGCCTCTGGGCCCCGGCGGAACCGGCGTGATACGCAGGCCCCATGGGAAACCGGACGAGGGCCGACGCCCTGACCGATGTGGCCGGACTGCGGGTCGGGCACGCGCGGGTGCCGGGTGACCGCGCGCTCAGCGGCACCACCGTCGTACTGGCCCCGGAGGGCGGGGCGGTGGCGGCCGTGGACGTGCGGGGCGGCGGGCCGGGCACCCGGGAGACCGACGCCCTCGACCCGCGCAACCTGGTGCAGCGGGTCGACGCGATCGTGCTGACGGGCGGCAGCGCGTACGGTCTCGACGCCGCTTCGGGCGTGACGGCCTGGCTGGAGGAGCAGGGCCGGGGTTTCCGGGTCGGGCCAGACTCGTCGCAGGTGGTGCCGGTCGTTCCGGCCGCCTGCCTCTTCGACCTGGGGCGCGGCGGCGACTGGCGGGCCAGGCCGGACGCCGCGACCGGGCGGGCGGCCGTGGCGGAGGCCGCCCGTACCGGCGTCGGGGCGTCCGTGGCGCAGGGCGGGGTGGGGGCCGGTACCGGCGCGGTGGCGGGGGATCTGAAGGGAGGGGTCGGCACGGCCTCCGTCGTACTCGACTCGGGTGTGACGGTGGGGGCGCTCGTGGTCGTCAACGCCGCCGGTTCGGTCGTCGATCCGCTGACAGGGGTTCTGTACGGGAGTTACTTCCAGGGGCGGGTCGCGTATCCGTCGCAGGAGGTGCACGCGGCGGCGCGGCTGCGGCTGGCCGACGCGCGGGCGGCGACGCTGCGGCGCGCGGCGGCTGCCGCGGGTCCCCCGCTGAACACCACACTGGCCGTCGTCGCCACCGACGCCGCGCTGACCCGCGCCCAGGCGCAGAAGCTCGCCGGTACGGCGCACGACGGGCTCGCGCGGGCCGTGCGCCCCGTGCACCTGCTCAGCGACGGCGACACCGTCTTCGCCCTGTCCACCGGGACGAAGGTGCCGGCGGGCGGCTCGGCCGAGCCCGCGTTCGCTGTGCACGCGGAGGCCGCCGCCCTCAACGAGGTGCTGGCGGCGGGGGCCGACACGCTGACGCGGGCGGTGGTGAAAGCGGTGCTGGCGGCGGAGGGAGTGGACGGGGAAGGCGGTGTTTACCCGGCGTACCGGGACCTCTACTGACGTACTGACACGGGGAGTTGGCCACCGGGCGCGGGAACCTCGGATGCGCCCCCTTCGTTTTGCTCAACCCCGGCGACGTTGTCAGACCCAGGGGCTACGTTGAGCACTCGGCAAGTAACAAGCGGCGACGGCCTGGAGAGACCCTTGAGCGATCCGTACGAGACAACCGAGGAGCACCTCGAGCGACTCCTGGGGCGCGCACTCAACTCGTTCGACCTGCCCGACGCCGCTGTGGAGCGGCTGGAAACCGCGCTGGCGCACAGCACGTCGCTGCACTCCTCGCACCACAGCGCGGGGCTGCACCGCGAGACGTTCAAGCACGCCTTCCTGCTGTCCGACGGCAGTTCTCTCGTGCTGTGGGAGCTGGCGCACAACGCGGGCCGCGACGGCACCACGCAGCACGAGCTCTACACCGACGCCGGCGAGGTGCGGCTGGCCGCGTCCCGGCTGCCGCGCGCGGGCGGCGGTGCGTTCGGCTCCGCGGCGGCCGACGCGGACGGGCGCGATCCGCAGGGCGGGGACGCGGGGCTCGACGCCGACCTGGAGATCCTCGCCGCGCTCATGGCCGCGCGGCCGGCCACCGCCCCGCGCATCTTCATCCCCGACAACTCGGCGGACCACGCGCGGCGGGTGCTCCGCCGGGCCGAGAACGCGGACCGCCCCGGGCGGGACGCCGGGCTCCGGCTGGCCACGGCCGTCGCCCACCAGATCACCCAGGCCTTCGGCCGCCAGTGCGGCCCGGAGGGGCGGGACGCCGGCTTCACGCTGTACGAGCACGCGTTCCTGCTGCGGGACGGCTGCGAGGTGAGCCTCTGGGAGGTCGAGCACACCGCCACGCCGGACGGCCGCCACATGTGCGAGGTGTACGGGACGGAGCGGGCGGCCCGGGAGGCGATGGAGCTGCGGGCACGGGTGCGGTGAGCGGCGCGGCGGGGGTTCGCCGGGCGGTGGGGCGGTAACGGGGGGCCTCCGCCCTGGCGTCGGCTGCCCGTGGCGGTGGGTTCCGCGCGGCGGGTGCTTGGTGTGGTGCCGTTGGGGTCAGGCCGGTGTCAGTTCGGTGGTCGCGCGCGGGGTCGGCTTGCGCAGGCCCTTGAGGACGACGACCAGGGTCGTGCTGACCGCCGTACCGGCGAGGATCGCCACCAGGTAGAGGAACGGGTTGCCGATCAGCGGCACCACGAAGATGCCGCCGTGCGGGGCGCGCAGGGTGCACTCGAACGCCATCGACAGGGCGCCCGTCACCGCTCCGCCGGCCATCGCGGACGGGATCACGCGCAGCGGGTCCGCCGCGGCGAACGGAATCGCGCCCTCGGTGATGAACGAGGCGCCCAGCACCCAGGCAGCCTTGCCGTTCTCGCGCTCGGTCCTGGTGAAGAGCCTGCCCCGTACGGTCGTCGCCAGCGCCATGGCCAGCGGCGGCACCATGCCGGCCGCCATGACGGCCGCCATGACCTTCAGGCTGCCCTCGTTGGGGTCCGCCAGGCCGCCGACCGCGAAGGCGTACGCCACCTTGTTGAGCGGGCCGCCGAGGTCGAAGGCCATCATCAGGCCGAGGATCACGCCGAGAATGACCGCGTTGGCGCCGGAGAGGCCGGACAGCCAGTCGGTGAGCGCGCTCTGGAGCTTCGCGATCGGCTCGCCGATCACCAGGAACATCAGGAAGCCGACCGCGATCGAGGAGATCAGCGGGATCACCACGACCGGCATGATGCCGCGCAGGGCGGCGGGTATCCGGACCTTCTGGATCGCCGTCACCACAGCGCCCGCGACCAGGCCGGCGACGAGGCCGCCGAGGAAGCCCGCGTTGACGGCCACCGCGATGGCCCCGCCCACGAAGCCGGGGACCAGTCCCGGCCGGTCGGCCATTCCGTACGCGATGTAACCGGCCAGGACGGGGACCAGGAAACCGAAGGCCAGGCCGCCGATCTGGAACATCAGGGCGGCCCAGCTGGTGGTGTCCGTCCAGGCGAAGTGCTCCACGACGGAGGGGGCCTTGTCGATCCCGTAGCCGCCGATGGCGAAACCCAGGGCGATGAGGAGGCCGCCCGCGGCTACGAACGGGACCATGTAACTCACGCCGGACATCAGCCACTTGCGGAGCTTGGTGGCGTAGCCGTCGCCGGGGTCGCCCTTCTCGTTCAGCGGGGCGGTATGTGCGGGTGCCGTCGTTTCGCCGCGTTCCGCCTTGGCCCGCGCTTCGGCTATGAGTTCGGCCGGGCGGTTGATGGCCGCCTTCACGCCGACGTCGACCGTCGGCTTGCCCGCGAAGCGCTCCTTGTCGCGTACGGGGACGTCGTGCGCGAAGATCACGGCGTCGGCGGCGGCGATCACGGCGGGGTCCAGGCGGGTGAAGCCGGCCGAGCCCTGGGTTTCCACGGCCAGATCGATGCTGTCGGCTGCCGCGCGTTCCAGGGCCTCGGCTGCCATGTAGGTGTGGGCGATGCCGGTGGGGCAGGACGTCACGGCGACGATCCTGAACTGTTCGGCGGCGGGGTCCGTTGGGGCCGGGGAAGCGGGGGCTTCGGAGGCGGTGCCGTGCCCGGGCGTCTCCTCGGGTGCCGAACCTTCGGCCACCGCTGCGGGTACTTCGGCGTGGTCGCGTTCGACACCCTGCGGGGAGCGCCCCGGCACGTCCCCGCCCGGCACCGTCGGGCTGTGGGCGGGGGGGGTGGCCCGCACGTCCCCACCCGGCACCGTGGACGCATCGGCGGGGGTGTTCTCGCCGCTGATCAGGGCGGCTGCGTGTGCCGGGGTTGCGGCGGTTCGCAGGGCGGTGGTGAAGTCCGCGTCCATCAGGTGGCGGGCCAGGGACGAGAGGATCGTCAGGTGTGCGTCGTCGGCGCCGGACGGGGCCGCGATGAGGAAGATCAGGTCGGCCGGGCCGTCCGGGGCGCCGAAGTCGATGCCGCGCGGGCTGCGGCCGAAGGCGAGCGTCGGCTCGGTGACGTGTGCGCTGCGGCAGTGCGGGATGCCGATGCCGCCGTCGAGGCCGGTCGGCATCTGCGCCTCGCGCGCGGCGACGTCGGCGAGGAAGCCGTCGAGGTCGCTCACGCGGCCGAGGGCCGCCATGCGCTCGGCGAGCGAACGCGCCGCCTCTTCCTTGGTGAGGGCGGCCAGGTCGAGGTCGACCAGGTCCGCGGTGATCATCTGGCTCATCGCGGGCTCCTTGAGGGGGTGAGGGGCGGCTCGGTCAGGGCGCGGGAGAGGGGGATGTCCTGGGTCACCGTGACGGCCGCGAGGTCCAGGTCGGCGGGGTGCGGCATGACGCTGCCGGGCAGGCGTACGGCGGCCGCGCCGTGGGCGACGGCCGCGGCCAGGGCGTGCGGGCCCTCACCGCCCGCCGCCAGGAAGCCGGCGAGGGAGGCGTCGCCCGCGCCCACGTTGCTGCGGACGGCGCCGGGCGGCGAAGTCGCGTAGTACGTGGAACCTCCGGCGACCAGGAGCTGGCCGTCCGCTCCGAGGCTGGCGAGCACGGTGCGCGCCCCGGCGGCTCGGAGTTCGTGGGCCGCCTTCAGTACGTCGCCGACCGTGGCCAGAGGGCGGCCGACCGCCTCGGCCAGTTCCTCGGCGTTGGGCTTCACCACGTCCGGGCGCTCCCGGAGCGCCGCGAGGAGGGAGGCGCCCGAGGTGTCCAGGGCGATACGGGCACCCGCCGTGTGGGCGCGGGCGACCAACTCGGCGTACCAGGAGGGGGCGAGGCCCAGGGGCAGGCTGCCGCAGCAGGCGATCCAGCCGGCGTCGGCCGACCGGCTGTGCGCGGCGGCGAGGAGCGACTCGGCTTCGGCGGCGGAGAGTTCGGGGCCCGGTGCGTTGATCTTGGTGAGCGTGCCGTCGGGTTCGACGACGGTGATGTTGGAGCGGGTGTGGCCGGTGACGGGGACCGGTGCGACGTCGATGCCCTGGGCCGTCAGGAGTTCGGACACCAGCGCGCCCGGTGCGCCGCCCAGCGGCATGACGGCGACCGTGCGGTGACCGGCCGCCGTGAGGGCGCGGGAGACGTTGACGCCCTTGCCGCCCGGGTCCATCCGGTCGGCGGTGGCGCGCAGCACCTCGCCGCGCTTCAGGACCGGGACTTCGTACGTCCGGTCGAGGCTGGGGTTGGGGGTGACGGTGAGGATCATGTCGTTCCTAGACGCGCTGGACTTCGATGCCGGCCGCTTCGATGGCGGCGGCGTCCCGCGCGCTCAGGCCGGTGTCCGTGATGAGCAGGTCGATGTCGGTGAGGTCGCCGAAGCGGGCGAAGTGCTCCTGCCCGTACTTGGCGGAGTCGGCGAGCAGCACCACCCGGCGGGCGGCGCGGACCGCGGCACGCTTCACGGCGGCCTCGGCGAGGTCCGGGGTGGTGAGGCCACTGGTGGGCGAGAAGCCGTTGGTGGCGAGGAAGGCGACGTCGGCGCGGATCTCGGCGTACGCCCGCAGCGCCCAGGCGTCGACGGCGGCGCGCGTGCGGTGGCGGACCCGGCCCCCGACGAGGTGCAGGTCGATGCCGGGGTGGTCGGCGAGGCGGGCGGCGACGGGCAGCGCGTGGGTGACGACGGTCAGCCCGCACTCCAGCGGGACGTTCGCCGTCAGGCGGGCGATCGTCGAGCCGGCGTCGAGGATGACGCTGCCGTCCTCGGGGAGTTCGGCGAGGGCGGCGAGCGCGATGCGGTCCTTCTCGTCGGCGGCGGTGGACTCACGCTCGGCCAGGTCGGGCTCGAAGTCCAGGCGGCCCGCGGGGATGGCGCCGCCGTGCACGCGGCGCAGCAGGCCCGCGCGGTCGAGGGACTTGAGGTCGCGGCGGACGGTCTCGGCGGTGACCTGGAAGGTCTCCGCGAGGGAGAGCACGTCCACGCGTCCGCCCTCGCGTGCGAGGCGGAGGATCTCCTGCTGGCGCTCCGGTGCGTACATGTGGGTTTACATCCGTCCGATGCCCGATTCTGTGGTTCCGCAGTGAGATTACGAAAGATGGAGCAGGAAGTAAACATGTTCGGGCATGCGAACGGCGCCCGAGCCTGAGCCCGGGCGCCGTTCTCCGGTCTCAGGGAGCGAGCACGGGCTCCTTGGCCACGGCCGCTTCCGCCTGCTCCTCCGCGCCGGCCCTGGGGCGCGCGGGGAGGGCGAACATCAGGCAGAAGATGGCCGCCAGTACCGCCGTCGTCCACCACAGCGCGTTCTGGAACGCGTCCACGAAGGCCGGGCCCACCCGGTCCGGCGTCAGATCGTCACCGATGACGCCGAAGAAGACGACGGAGACCAGGCCGAGGCCCAGCGCGTTGCCCGTCTGCCCCATCGTGTTGATCAGGCCGGACGCGGAACCGGCGTGCTCGCGGGGCACGTCGGAGAGCACCGCGTCGGTCAGCGGCGCCACGATCAGGCCCATGCCGAGCCCCATGACGACGAGCGGCAGCGCCATCTGCCACGGCTGGATCGCCGTGCCGTACCGGTCGGCCTCCCAGATGTAGAGCAGCAGGCCGGCCACCATGGTCAGCGCGCCCGCCTGGAGGACCTTGCGGCCGAAGCGCGGCACGAGTTTCTGTACGGACAGGCCCGCCGCCAGCGACACGGCGACCGAGAACGGGATGCCCGTCGTGCCGGCGCGCAGAGCGCTCCAGCCGAGGCCCATCTGCATGTAGAGCGTCCAGACCAGGAAGAAAATGCCCAGGGCCACGCCGAAGGTCAGCTGCACCGCGATGCCCGCGGCGAAGCTCTTCACCTTGAACAGGGACAGCTCGACGAGGGGCGACCCGTCCTTGCGGGTCTTGTGGCGCTCGTACGCCACGAACAGCGCGAAGACGGCCAGGCTGGCGACCATCGAGAGGTGGCCCCACAGCGGCCAGTCCAGCTCCTCGCCCCGGGTCAGCGGGTAGATCAGCATGAGGAGGCCGAGCGTCGCGAGCGCCACGCCGACGAGGTCGAGGCGCAGCGCCCTGGGGGCCTTGGACTCGGTGATGTAGAGGGTGCCGAGGATCAGGCCGGCGATGCCGACGGGCAGGTTGATGAGGAAGATCGGCCGCCATCCGAGGCCGAACAGGTCCCACTCGGTGAGCAGCGCGCCCAGGATCGGGCCCGACACGGCGCCGAGGCCGACGATCGCGCCGAAGAGGCCGAAGACCTTGCCGCGTTCGTGCGCCGGGAAGGTGGCGTGCACGATGGACAGGACCTGGGGCACCATCAGGGCCGCCATCGCGCCCTGGAGGATGCGGGACGCCACGAGGATGTCCGCGTTGCCGGCGAACCCGCAGAGCGCGGAGGCGAGCGTGAAGCCGCCGATGCCGATGAGGAAGAGCCGCTTGCGGCCGTAGATGTCTCCGAGCCTGCCGCCCGTGATCAGCCCGGCGGCGAACGCCAGGGCGTATCCCGCGGTGATCCACTGGATCGCGCCGAAGGTGGCGTCCAGGTCCTGCCGGATGCTGGGGACCGCTATGTTCACGATCGTCACGTCGACCAGGTCCATGAACGCGGCTGTCATCACGATGGCGAGCGCGAACCACCGGCGGCGGTCGGGCGGGGGTGTGGAAGTCATGGGAGCGACACTAGGGGCCGTGTAGGACAGTTCGTGTCCTACACGGACGGCATCCTGGGGCCATGACGACCGACACACCGGCTCGACTCCTGAACCTCCTCTCGCTGCTCCAGACGCCCCGCGAATGGCCGGGCCGCGAGCTGTCCGAGCGTCTGCGGGTGAGCCGGCGGACCGTACGGCGGGACATCGACCGGCTGCGCGAGCTGGGGTATCCCGTCCAGGCCACGATGGGCGCGGACGGCGGATACCGGCTCGTCGCCGGCAAGGCCATGCCGCCGCTTGTGCTGGACGACGAGGAGGCCGTCGCGATCGCCGTGGGGCTGCGGGCGGGCGCCGGCCACGCGGTGGAGGGGATCGAGGAGGCGTCTGTACGGGCGCTGGCGAAGCTGGAGCAGGTGCTGCCGTCCCGGCTGCGCCGGCAGGTCTCCACGCTCCAGGCCGCCACCATCCCGCTGACCAGCGGCGACGGCGCGACGATCGACCCGCAGACGCTGACCGTGATGGCGGGGGCGGCCACCGGGCAGGAGCGGCTGCGGTTCCGCTACAGGTCGGGCGACGGGTCCGAGAGCAGGCGCCTGGTCGAGCCGCACCGGCTGGTCAGCACCGGGCGCCGCTGGTACCTCGTCGCGTACGACCTGGACCGGGACGCCTGGCGCACGTTCCGCGTCGACCGGGTCGGCGAACCGTTCGCCACGGGAGCGCGGTTCACGCCCCGGGGGCTGCCGAGCGGCAACGCCGCCGAGTTCATCCGGCAGTCCCTCAACCGCTTCCAGGAGCGCTACCGCGTGGTGGTGGCGTTCGACGCGTCCGCCGCCTTCGTCGGGGCCCGGCTGCCGGCGACCCTGGGCGCGCCGGAGCCGGTGGAGGGCGACGACGGCCGCTGCCGGCTCGACGTCACCTCGACCGACTCGGTGGAGTGGCTGGGGATCCGGCTGGCGATGGTGGGCTGCGAGTTCACGGTCAGCGAGCCGCCGCAGCTCGTCGAGTTCCTCGCCGGGCTCGGGGGCCGGGCCGGCCGGGCGAGCGCCGGGCGGACGGGGTAGGCAGGGGGGAGCCCCGGCGCCGGGGGGAGGGCGCCGGGGCTCGTCGGGGGACGGACCGGGTGGCTCGGGCGGCCGACGGGTGGCTCAGGCGGCCGATTCGAAGCCGGTGTCGTGCGCCAGACGCTTCAGCTCCAGCAGCGCGTGCTTCTCTATCTGACGGATCCGCTCGCGCGTCAGTCCGTGCTGCTTGCCGACCTCGGTCAGGGTCCGCTCCCGGCCGTCCTCGATGCCGTACCGCATGCGGATGATCGATGCGGTGCGCTCGTCGAGGTGTCCGATGAGGCTCTCCAGCTCCTCGCTGCGCAGCAGCGAGAGCACCGACTGCTCGGGCGAGACGGCGGAGGTGTCCTCCAGCAGGTCGCCGAACTGCGTCTCGCCGGCGTCGTCGACCGGCATGTTGAGCGAGACGGGGTCGCGCGCCCAGTCGAGGACGTCGCTGATGCGCTCGGGCTTGGCCTCCAGCTCGGCGGCGATCTCCTCGTGCTCCGGGTCGCGCCCGTGCATGCGGTTGAACTCCCGCTGCACGCGGCGGATGCGGCCCAGCTCCTCCACGAGGTGCACGGGGAGGCGGATCGTGCGGGACTGGTCGGCTATGGAACGGGTGATGGCCTGCCGGATCCACCAGGTCGCGTACGTCGAGAACTTGAAGCCCTTGGTGTAGTCGAACTTCTCGACGGCGCGCACCAGGCCGGCGTTGCCCTCCTGGATCAGGTCGAGCAGGGGCAGACCGCTGCGCGGATAGCGGCGCGCGACGGCCACGACGAGCCGCAGGTTGGACCGGATGAAGAGGTCCTTGGCGCGCTCACCCTCGGCGACCAGCGCTTCGAGTTCCTCGCGGGACGCCCCCTCCGCCCCGCTCTCCCCCGCCCCGGCGACGGCCGAGGTCACTTCCTTGTCGAGGATCTGCTGGGCGTACACCCCGGCCTCGATGGTCTGTGAGAGGTCGACTTCCTTGGCGGCGTCGAGCAGCGGCGTCCGTGCGATTTCGTCGAGGTACATGCCGACCAGGTCACGGTCGGCGATCTCCCCGCCTGCGGCGCGAACGCTGCGTACCCCGCCGGATCCGCCGGTGGCGGTCTGACGACGGGCGACGGCACGGGTTGCCATGCGTGCTCCCTTGCTGAGTAGGTCGCGATGGGTTGGCTGCCGGACTCCCTTCGGGTGCCCCGCTTCCGATGGAAACAACGACTGGAAACCGGACAGAATTCCCCTGGCGTGCATTCATTTTGCTGATCTTGCAGTACCCTGTTCGCCCCTTCGGGCGGAAGCACGCCGACGGGACCCGCAGAGGTGCAGGTCAGCCGGGGAATCGCGGCCGTCCCGGCACCCTCACGCGTCCCACCCTGAAGACGGATCCCGGTGCCCTCAGGTTGCCCGTACGGCCGTCCCGTCGCCCGTACGGATCAACGGACCGCCGCTCAGCCGGACCTCCCCCGCCCGGCTCAGCCGAACTGGACCGAGCGCTTCGCGAGCCCCATCCAGAAGCCGTCGATCACGTCCCGCCGCGTCCCCAGTTCACCCTCGGCCGCTCCCAGCGTCACGAACAGCGGGGCGAAGTGCTCGGTGCGCGGGTGGGCGAGCCGGCCGGCCGGGGACTTGTGCTCGAAGTCGAGCAGGGCGTCGACGTCGGCCGCCTCCAGCGCCTCGTGCCCCCACGCGTCGAACTCGGCCGACCAGCCGGGCACTCCGCCGCCCGGGTGCCGCAGGGCCGCCAGGTTGTGGGTGAAGAACCCGCTGCCGACGATCAGCACGCCCTCGTCGCGCAGCGGCGCGAGCTTGCGCCCGATGTCCATCAGGCGGCGCGGGTCGAGGGTGGGCATGGAGATCTGGAGTACGGGGATGTCGGCCGCCGGGAACATCTCCACCAGCGGGACGTACGCCCCGTGGTCGAGCCCGCGGTCCGGGATGTCCTGGACGGGCGTACCCGCGCCGCGCAGCAGCTTGCGTACGGCGTCGGCGAGGGCGGGGGCGCCGGGCGCGGCGTACTCCACGCGGTAGTAGTGCTCCGGGAAGCCCCAGAAGTCGTACACCAGCGGCGTGGTGCGCGTCGCGCCGAGCGCGAGCGGGGCCTCCTCCCAGTGCGCGGACACCATCAGGATCGCCCGTGGGCGCGGCAGTCCGGCGGACCAGGCGGCGAGCTGACCGGGCCATACGGGGTCGTCGGCCAGCGGCGGGGCCCCGTGGCTCAGGTAGAGGGCGGGCATGCGCTCCATGGCCGGACCTTCCCTTGAAGTTTCAAGCTTTCCTGTGCACGACCCTACGCCTATCTAGTTTAACCTTCAAGGAGTGCGTCGTAGAGTGGTGCCATGACGACGGCACCCCGCTGGCTCAGCGAACACGAACAGCGCACCTGGCGCGCCTACCTCCAGGCCACCACGCTGCTCGAGGACCACCTCGACCGCCAGCTCCAGCGCGACGCCGGGATGCCGCACGTCTACTACGGGCTGCTCGTGCAGCTCTCCCAGGCGCCGGAGCGCCGGCTGCGGATGACCGAGCTGGCCCAGAACGCGAAGATCACCCGTTCCCGCCTCTCGCACGCCGTCGCCCGCCTGGAGCGCAACGGCTGGGTGCGCCGCGAGGACTGCCCGTCGGACCGCCGGGGACAGAACGCCGTACTGACGGACGAGGGGTACGCGGTCCTGCGGCGCACCGCGCCCGGCCATGTCGCCACCGTCCGGCAGGCGATGTTCGACCGGCTCACCCCGGAGCAGGTCGGGCAGCTCGGCGAGATCATGCGAGTCATGGCCGAAGGGCTCCAACCGGAGGACACGGGCGCGGACCTGCCCTGGCTCCGCTGAGGGACGCCAGGGCAGGCCCGGGTTGTGCCGCCGTCGCGCGCCGGGCGGGCGGTGCGGCGTGGCGCCCCGGGCCGGGGGGGGCGGGGGGGGGCCCCCCCAACACGCCGCCCGAACCGCCCCCCCCCAGGGCGGGCCCCCCGGCGACCGGCACCGCA